>JADDPV010000256.1 GCA_016781705.1 Rubrobacter sp. | reverse complement strand
CCCTCTGCTTCTCGGGGCTGGTGTAGGGTTGGCTACCTTCCGGGACGAGCTCGTAGAGGAGGCCCTTCTCGACGCGGACGAAGTAGAAGCCGGCCTTGCGGAAGTGCTGGGGCCCCGCGCTCTCCTGGTCTATGATGTAGACGGGGCCGCGCTTGGCGGCCTCCCTGGCGGCGCCGACGCCAGCGTAGTCGTTGGTGCCCCAGCGTATGTTCGAGGTGGCGACGTCTATGTCGTCGGGCCAGACGAGGTCGGTGTAGCGGTTCCAGGACGGGTACCAGGGGCTGACGAGGGTGAGGTCCCGGCGGCGCTCCTCGACGAGGATCATGTACCATAGCGAGCTACGGTGGTGGAGAATAGTCGCGTTCGGGGCGGCCTTTTCGGCGACGGCGTCTATGATCGCCTGCCCCTTCGTGTCCCGGCTCTCGTCCACGTACTCGTAGTCGGCGCGCGCGTCCGAGAGGGCGAAGTACAGGAGCGGCGCCGCGAAGAGCAGCACCGCGACCGCCCGCAGGGCGAACGGGTTGCCCAGCGTCAGCTTCCCCACACCGTCGAGGATAGCCCCGGCTCCCACGGTCATAAAGAGGGCGAGGATCAGGTAAGGCGGGATGAAGTAGAGGAAGAAGTCGAAGATCTCGTACTCCACGGCGTAGGCGAGCCACCCCACGAAGAGGGCGCCGAGCAGCACCGCGACCGCCCGGTACTTGAAGAGCGCCACCACGACCCCGACCGCCGCGACGGCGAGGAGCCCGAGGTGGAACTCGTCCGTCATGTACGTCCCGAAGTAGGCGAGGCGCAGGGGTATCGTGGCCGGCCCGAAGCTCCCGAAGACCCCGGTGAGCTCACCCCCGTTGACTAGCTCCCAGAACCTCGCGGGGCTGGTCGGGTCGGCCTCGTTCATTGGCGGCTCCATCGAGGCGCGAATCGGCAGATACAGGTACGGCAACAGCCCGAGCAAGAACAGCCCCGCTCCCTTGAGGACGAGCCGCCACTCGAGCAGCTTGCGCCAGTTTACGAAGAGGACGAAGAGCGCCGCCGCCGGCAGCAGGATGCCGCTCGTGACGTGGTGGGTGAGCGAGAGGCCCATGAGGAACGCCGCACCGAGGAGGTAGCGGTCCTTGCCGGTGTCGCGCCAGAGCAAGAGGGCGAGCAAGACGAGGCAGATGAACAGGACGTTGAGGGTGTAGACCTCGGCGATGACGGCCTGGCTCCAGAAACTGTCCCCGACCGCGAAGGCCAACGAACCCACCGCGGCGGCGATGACGCTGCCGCTCAGCCTGAAGCCGATCAGGAAGATCAGGGCGACCGCCACGGCCCCCGCGACCGCCGAGAGGAGGTTGACGCGGTAAGCGGCGTCGCCGAAGGGCAGGTACGTAAACAGGTGGGCGAGCATGGTGTACGTCGGGTAGCCGGTCGGGTGGGTTATCCCCAGGGTGGCCGCCTGCGCCTGGAACATGGCCGAGTCCAGCATCGCGGGCCGGTCGTAGTGGAGCACGCCCGGCGCGAGCGTCCGAAGGTACAAAAAGAACGCGAAGCCCGCGACGCCCAGGCAGGCCAGGGCAGCGGCGAGAGGGCGCAGCCATACAGGCGCCGCTTCGCGCCCGAAGAGGAGGGACGAAGTCTTCTTTTTTGCGGGGGCTTCTTCGACGGCCGGTTTCACTAGCAGCATAGGGTAGCACAGAGGGGCAACCATTCTCCCGCCCCAAAGCGCCGGCTCGCCGCGGGTGGTCCGGCCGGGTGTATCCTGCCCCACGCGAGGGTTCTGGACGAGCGCAGCACGGAGGAGTTCCTCCCCTACCCGGAACTCGTCGGGGCTTTGAGCGCGGTGCTCGGGAAGGCGGCGAGCGAGAGGGTCCATGCCCCACCGCGCCTGGTCTTGCCGCTCGGCGATCCGTCCGGCAGGGTCGACGCGAGCCTCCTGGCGATGCCGCGGCCGACGGGGAGATGGCGATCACGAAGCTGGTCACGGTACACCCGGGGAACGCGAGGAGCGGTCTGCCCACCATCAGGGGGAGATGGTGGCGATCAGGGCCGGGACCGGCCAGCGGCCCGGCATCCTGGACGGCGCGACCGTCACCGCGCGGCGCATCGCCGCCCTCTCCTCCTGGCCGCGAAGGCGCTCGCCGCCAGTCCCGATGGCCGGCTGCGCGTCGTCGGGGCCGGCGTGCAGGGGCGCGCGCCTGGAGGCGTTCCGGGAGAGACTCGGGAGAGAGAAAGTGTTCGTCTACTCCAGGGGGAGAAAAGGGCCAACGCTCTCGCCGGAGGGCGTGCGAGCCGAGCATGGAGGCGGAGGTCGCCGGGGAGGTTGAGGGGGTTCTCGGGGAGGCGGCCCTGGTCGTCACAGCCACGACGAGCGCGCGACCCGTGCTACCCGAGAGGGTCCGCGAAGACGCCTTCGTAGCGGCGATGGGCTCGTTTCGGCCCGACGGGGCGGAGCTACCGGCGGGGCTGGTGGGGAGCGCCGGCAGCGTCGCTTTGGACGACCCGGAGGGTGCTCGAGAGGAGGCCGGGGACCTCATAAGGGCCGAGCGGGCAGGGTCTCTGAGTTGGGAAGAGATAGTTCCCCTGTGGGAGGCTCTGAACGATGCCCCTCCGGATGGCCCAGTCGTCTTCGAGAGCGTCGGAAGCACGCTCTGGGACCTGGCCGCCGCCCGTCTGGCCTTCGCCGGGGAGCTTGTGCGATAGGCTGCCCAAGAAAACGATTAGGGCGGCTCGACGAACCCGCGCGTCGGGAAGCCACCGAATATCGGGGCGCGGCGTCGCCGGGGTACAATCCTCGCGTCGACGGTCCTTCGGAGAGGCGTGGTGGTGTCCGGATATGCAGATCCTTGACGAACGGTGGAAGCGGCTCGCGGATCGCGAGCGGGCGCTCCTCAGAGACGTGGCGGAGTTCCTCGGGGGTTTCGGGGCGCCACCCGAGGACGTGGACCTCGTCCGCCGCAAGCTCGCCGACGTGGAGGAGCTGTTCCTGCTGGTCATCGTCGGCGAGTTCAACTCCGGCAAGTCCGCGTTCGTAAACGCCCTGCTGGGCGCCGCCGTCTCCGCCGAGGGCGTCACCCCGACCACCGCCCGCATCACGGTATTGCGCCACGCCGAGGAACCGGTCGAGCGCGAGCGCCGCGAGGGCGTCGTCGAGAAGGGTTACCCCAGCGACTTCCTGCGCGAGGTCGCGATCGTGGACACCCCGGGGACGAACGCCATCATCCGCCACCACGAGGCTCTGTCGCGCGGTTTCGTGCCCAGGAGCGATCTGGTGCTCTTCGTGACCAGCGCGGAGCGCCCGATAACGGAGAGCGAGCGCGAGTACCTGGAGTTGATCCGGGACTGGGGCAAGAAGATAGTCCTGATCGTGAACAAGGTGGATCTGCTTCGAGAGGAGCGGGCCCGCGAGGAGGTTCGGCTCTTCGTCGAGGAGGGCATCCGCTCGACGCTGGGCCTGCGGCCCCCGATCTTCTTCGTCTCCGCCTACCTGGCCGGCAAGGCGAAGGCCTCCGCCCCCGGCATCGAGGCCGACGCCCTGCTGGACGCGAGCGGGTTCGGGGAGTTGGAACGCTACGTGCGCGACCTCCTGGACGAGGAGGGCCGGGTGCGTCTGAAGCTCGAGAGCCCCTTGGGGGTCGTCGAGGAGCTGGTCCGGCGCTACGAGCGCGCGGTGGACGAGCGGGTGGCGCTCCTGGAGGACGACTTCCGGATGACCGAGGACGTCGAGGCGCAGCTCGGGGCCTACAAGGAGGACATGGGGCGCGACTTCGAGGCCCGGATGGCGGAGATCGAGAACATCATCCTGACCATGAACGAGCGCGGCGACGAGTGGTTCGAGGAGAACATCCGCCTGACGAACATTGGAGAGCTCGTCCGGCGCGAGAAGGTCCAGGAGCGCTTCAAGCGGGAGGTCGTCGCCGACACCGAGGACCTGGTGGACGGGCGCGTCGGGGAGCTCGTGGACTGGATGGTGGACCGGAGCCTGAAGCAGTGGCGGCGGGTCGTCGAGTACGTCAACAGCCGCCGGCAGGCGGAGTACGACGAGCGCATCGTCGGCGAGGTCGGGGACGGCTTCGAGTACAACCGCTCCGAGCTCCTCCGCTCGGTCGGCGATAACGCCACCGGCGTCGTCCAGAGGTACGACCGCGAGCGCGAGTCGCAGGAGCTCGCCCTCTCGCTGCAGGGCGCCGTCGCCCAGACGGCGGCGGTCGAGGTCGGCGCTCTGGGCGTGGGCGCTGCGGCGGTGGCGGTCGCCACCACGGCGGCGGCGGACGTCACGGGGATAACGGCGGCACTCCTGATCGCGGGCCTGGGCCTCTTCATCCTCCCGAACCGGCGGCGCAGGTCGCGCGCCGAGTTCCGCGAGAAGACCGACGACTTGCGCGAGCGCCTGGGCGAGGTCGTCAGGAGGCAGTTCTCCACCGAGCTGGACCGCTCGGTGGAGCGAATGCGCGAGGCGATAGCCCCCTACACCCGCTTCGTCCGCGTCGAGCACGCCCGCATGAAGGAGGCGAAGGGAGAGCTGGCCCGCATCACGGAGGAGGTGGACTCTGTGCGCGACGAGATCGGGGCGCCCGCCCTCGATCCGCCCTAGCCCTCCGGGCGTTCGTCCTGGCGCGGCTCGTGGCTCATGTCCGGGGCGCCGGTGAAGCCGCCCGGCCCCTCGCTGGAGAGCCACTCGGGCTCCCCAACGCGCGCGAGGGTCCGGTCGAGGACCTCCGCGTCTACGGGGTAGGGCAGGTCGAGCCTTTCGGCGAGCACCATGTCCAACTCATCGTCGGGGAGGGAGCGCACCTCCTCGTCAATGCGTACCATCTCCGGATCCGAGAGGTCGGCCACCCCAAGGTCGTTGACCATAAGGGCGACGAGCTTCCTCTCCTTCGTTTCACGGTTTGCCACGTTTCCTCCTCGCTGATCCCGGGCTTCCTTCAGTTCGCGTTCGAGCTTCGCGACGCGCGCCTCGAGCTCGGCGATGCGGGCATTCTTCTCACAGTTCTTCCGGCGTCAGCGGTTCCTTATCTTCTTCTCGAAGGCGACGGAGGTCTTGAGCACCTCCCTGTAGCGTGCCTCGACACGGGCCTTCTCCTTCCCCAACCGCCGATCAAACTCGTCCGCCACGACGTCGGTAAGTGTATCCAAGACCACAGAAAGCTGAACGCCGCCAGGGCATGTTGTTTACCGGCGACCGGTGCGGGGAACACGTTCGGCGCACCGGTTAGCAAGAACGCACGAACGGAGGACGAGAAGATGGCCTACAGCGTGATGGTCTGGTTGGTGAACCCGGGCGAGTACGCGCAGCAGGAGAGCGAAGAGGATTGGGCTAGCGCGGGTCGTGACGAGGCCCCCGGCGGCGCCACGGGCTCCAACGTCGGGTACGCTCTGCCCCGGATGCGCTACGGGGTGTACGAGTCCCAGGAGGACGCGGAAGGCGCCTTGACGGAGATCTCCGACGCCCTGCAGCAGAACCGTCCCTTGCGAATCTCCTCGCAGGCCAGCAGGCAGTGGCTCCTCCCCGCCGACAGGGTGCACTACGTGGTGTGCGAAGAAGTGACCCGGCCCAAGGACCAATAGAGACCGCGAAAAGCGGGAACCTCCCCCCGCCCGGAGAGGTTCCCGCAGGCACGTTTTTTACCACCTCGCGCGGGCTCTTGCACACCCCTCGCCGCACAATCTCAGTTGCCCCCGTCCCGGCGACTCACCGCTAGATAAGGGGTGGGTTCGCGGGGCAGGCTAAAGGAACTCTCCTCCCGCGCCGATAAAGTTGTTTGGACTTCGCTCATAGCCGGGACCTCTCGAGGCTCAACCTGCAGAGACCCTAGGGGGCGGCCGAGGAGCTGATCCGGCGCTACAAGAGGGCCTCCACGAAGCGGGCGAAGCTTCTGGAGAAAGACTCAAAGCTCTTGCGCGACCTCGGCTCGTACCGGGACGGCACCAGGCGCGACTTCGGGGTGAAGCTCGGGCGGATCGAGCCGGCGTCAGCGGTAAGATGCGTCAAATCTTGGGCCCGTACAGCGGTTTCGTGGGCTCGGAGCTCTCCCGCATGAGGATGGCCGAACCATACTCGGCAAGATCGGGGAAAGCGCAAGGGCCTCGGGCAAGGCGCGAACGTCACCCCGGACGAGCCCGGACACATGCTCTCTACCGACCCGCACTCCCCCTAGCCTCCGGTTAGCGTTACCTCTGCAGGAATTTCTCCACGACGCGCGCGACCCGCCGCGCGTGTTCTTCGAGCAGCAGCAGCGTGTAGTGGTTGGCCCCTTCGAGTAACACCTCTTCGCGCAGGTCGAGCGCCCCGGCCATCGCGTCCCGGGTCTGGTCGGGGATCAAGGGCGCGCTCTCCGGGAAGAAGCCCTGTTCGGCCCGTACGAGCATGACCGGGCACGTTACGCCCCGCATCTCTTCGAGGGTCGGACTCTCGGAGGCGACTAACTCCGCGTCCTCTCGCGCTGCCACCAGCGAGGCTTTGGGGCGGAAGCCGTCCTCTACCCTTTCGAGGTCGTAGCGGTAGTAGTCGGCGAGGTCGGGGGGCAGGTCGGCGAAGGTCAACCCTCGTCCGGGGAACCAGAACTCCAGGTAGTCCTCCGGGGTCTCGAACGTCATCTCGAGGCGACGAAAGGCCCGATTCAGGCCCTCCTCTACCGCCGCGGCCTCCGCCTCGTCGGCCTCGGACGGCTCCTCGCGGCGGGGCCAGCCGCCGTCGAGCAAGACCAGAGCCGATACGCGGTCAGGGTAAAGGAGTGCGGTCTTCAGGGCGACGAACGCGCCCATCGAATGGCCGGCTATCGTGGCGCGCTCGACGCCCAAATAGTCGAGCGTCCGCGCCACGTCCCGCGCGTGTACCCCGAGCCCGTAGCCGCCCTCCGGCGGTTTCCCCGAGTCCCCCCGACCGCGCAGGTCGAGGGCCACGATGCCGTCCGGGTACTCGAGGTGTCGCGCGAGCGCGTTGAACGCCCGGTGCTGGGCGGTGATGCCGTGCAACGCGAGGACGGGGCTCGGCCCCTCCCCCACGCGCCCGAACGCCAGCCGAACATCGCCCGGCTCGCCCTCCGGCACGAAGCCACTCTTCCAGAGAGTGAGTTCCATAAATCCGGCATTATAGAGGGGGGCGGCGGTCGTTACCGCCGCTCGTCGCCGCGGGCCGCGGCCAGCTGGCGGCGGGCAGCTTCGGACAGGAAGACGGAGTCCATACCGCAGGTCACCGCGTCGAAGCCGGCTTCGGCGTACCTTCCGGCCCCTTCACCCGAGGTGGTATGCATCCCGGCGGCGACGCCGCCTAGCTCGCAGGCCGCCCTGATGCGCTCGACCGCCGCCGCGTGCTCCTCGGAGCCCTGGTTCACGCCCAGCGATAAGGCGAGGTCTGCGGGGCCGATGTAGACGCCATCCACGCCGGGGGTCCGGACGATCTCCTCGACGTTCTGCAGGCCCCCCTTCGTCTCGACCATGACGAGACACAGGGTGTCCCGGTTGAGCATTTCCGGCTCCCTGGAGCCCAAGACTATCGGTGCCCGGATGGGGCCGTAGGAGCGGTTCCCCTCCGGCGGGTAGCGGCAGGCCGCCGCGGCGCGGGCCGCGTCTCCGGCGCTCTCGACCAGCGGGACGATGATGCCCCTTGCGCCGGCGTCGAGAGCCTTGCCGATGTGGGTGAGATCGTTGGTCGCGACGCGCGCGAGCGGCGTGGCGCCCGCGGCGTCTATCGCGGCGAGCATCGCGACCATCTGCGAATAGCTTACGACGCCATGCTGGCAGTCCACGCACACGTAGTCGGGACCGGAGGCCGCCAGGATCTCGGCCCCGAGCTGTCCCGGGAGGACCGCCCACAGCCCGAACGCGGTTCGCCCCTCGGCCCATGCTTCCTTCAAACGGTTCGGATTCGTCACCAAGAGCTCCTATCCAACTAGCACCACGCCGACGTCGCCGGGGCCGTGCTGCATCCCGGTGACGAGCGACGTCATGCCGATGTCCGCCGTCAAGAACTTCTCGCGCAGCCTGCCGCGGGCGAAGCGCCAGAGGGTCTCGGTGTCCTGGGGCAGTTCCTCTCCGGCGGCCTCGGAGAGTATCTTCGAGATGCGCTCGGTGTTCATGTGGAGGATGGGCCCGATGATGTGCGAGGGCGTGTCGCCGGCGAGCTGGGCGATCCACTCCCCAAGATCCGTCTCGACGATCTCCAGCCCGAGGTCGGCGTAGTCCTCCTCCAGACGCCGGTTCAGCTCTATCTCCTCGGTCGCCATGCTCCTGGGCTTGGCTATGACCTTCGCGCCCTTGCGGCGCGCGAGATGTCCTACGTACCGGACGGCGTCTTCCCCGTCTCTGGCGAAGTGGACGTGCCCGCCGCGCGCCTCGACGGCCTCCGCCAACTTCTCGAGGTAGCGGTCGAGGTTCGCCATCGTCTCCTGCTTGACGTGGTACGCCCGCTCCCGGAGCCCGGGGGCATCGGGGAGCGCAGCGAAGGCGGCGTTGCGGGCGGGTAGGACCTTGCCGGCGAACAGCTCGATCGAGCCGTGCAGGGCTTCGTCGCGGGCGGCCCGGCCGCCGCGCTCGTTGAAGCCCTCTACCCCGCTCGCTATACCCTCGCGGCGCCTGTCGTCCGTGTCGCGCTTTCGGGTTGGCTTCTTCGTCTCCATCTTTACTCCGCCTTTCCCGGATCGAGCACCTGCGCCAGGTGCAGGACGCGTGTGCCGCGGCCTTTGCGTTTCAGGCGGCCGGCGAGGTGCATCAAGCAGCTGGAGTCGCAGGAGACGAGCGTGTCGGCGCCGCTTTTTTCGAGCGCCCTCACCTTTTCGTCGGCCATCGCGGTGGAGACGTCGGGCATCTTGACGGCGAAGGTGCCGCCGAAGCCGCAGCACAACTCCTCGTTCTCCCAATCGAGGAGGTCGAGGCCGCGTACGTTGCGCAGTAGCGCGCGCGGCTCCTCCAGGAGCCCAGATTACGCTGCTGGTAGCAACCGGTGTGGAAGACGGCCCTGCCCGGAAGAGATGCGCCGACGTCTTGCACGCCGAGGACGTTGACAAGGAAGTCCGAGAGCTCGCGCACGCGACCGGCGAGAGCCTCGTAACGGTCCCGCTCCTCCTTGCCGCGCTCCTCGAAGAGGAACGGGTAGTAGTGGGAGACCATCGCCGCGCAGGAGCCCGACGGGTAGACGACGTGCCCGGCGGGTTCCTTCTCGAACACGTCGAGGAAGTGGTGGGCGACGTTTCTCGCCTCCCCGAAGAAGCCGGAGTTGAAGGCGGGCTGGCCGCAGCAGGTCTGGCCCTCGGGGTAGGACACCTCGACGCCGAGGCGGCGCAGGACGCGGACCACGCTCACGGCGACCTTAGGGTAGATCTGTCAACGTAGCACGGTACGAACAACGCCACCCTCACGCGCCAAACCCTCCTCCGAACGGTTCCCCTCCCCGCAGTATAGCAACCGCGGCGAACGTGCCCCCTACGCGGCGCGCCCTACACGGGTTCGTCGCGCGGCTCGACGAGGACCTCGTTGACGGCGACGTGATCCGGCTGCTTCAGGGCGTACACGACCGAGGCGGCCACGTCTTCGGGGTCGAGGACGCGCGCGCCGGTCGGAGCGCCGTAAGCCTCCAGCGCCTCCTCGTCGGCGCTCATCGAGATGAGGTCGGTGGCGACGTTGCCGGGCTGGACGGTGGTGACCTTGAGCCCCGTGCCGGCCGTCTCCAGGCGCAGCCCCTGCGAAAGTGCCTCGACGAAGAACTTGCTCGCGGAGTAGACCGCCAGACCGGGGAAGACCTTGCGCCCGGCGTCCGAGGAGACCGTGACGACGTGGCCCCGTTCGCGTTCGAGCATCTTGGGGAGCACGGCGCCTATACAGTTGAGCGCCCCCTTGCAGTTCACCTCGACGGTCCGGTCCCACTCGTCCTGGCGCAGGTTCCTCATCAGGGTGTAGTACATCACGCCGGCGCAGTTCACCAGGACCTCGACCGGCCCCAGCTCCCTCTCGGCGCGCTCGACCAGCGCCTCGACTCGAGCCCGGTGGGTGACGTCGGTGGGGACGGCGATGCTTCGCGCCCCGCCGCTGAGGCTGGATCCCACCTCGCGCAGCGCGTCTTCGCGGCGGGCGGCGAGTGCCACGAGGGCGCCCTCGCGGCTCAGGGCCCGGGCTACCGCCGCGCCGATGCCGCTCGAAGCCCCGGTCACGACCGCGACCCGGCCTCGCAGGGGTTCGCCCCAGGACTCGCTATTATCTATGGCGGGCTCCGATGGTCACCTCCGGGGGCGCGGGGATCCAACCCCTCTCGACGAAGTGATGGGCGTAGAGGGCGAAGAGGGCGGCGTCCAGCGCGGGCCGCCGGAGGCCGGTCCCCTCCAGGGCGCGCCGCAGGTTGGAGTCGTCGTAGGAGTTGCGGTCCGCGACCTCCTCACCCGAGGGTGGCGCCGCGCCGCGCAACACGTCGCCGACGATGTCGTTCTCCCCCCGGCGCGGCGCGGCATGGACCGCCTCCAGCCACCCGGGGTAGGGGACGCGTTCGAGGGGGTAGCCCGCCTCTTCGAGCCAGCCGAAGACCGCTTCGGCCGGGACGGGATCGGGGTTGGCGAGGTGGAAGGTCCCTCCCGCGGTGTTCAGATCGTCGGCGAGCGCGAGGATGGCCGCGGCGACGAAGTCCGCGGGGGTCATCTCCATGCGCCAGTCTTCGATCTGCGGCGCGCGCCCCAGCCGCAGCGACCCGGCGATGAGCGCGCCCTGGAAGTCGCGGGGGTTGGAGGCGCCCGTCTCGCTGCTCCCGGAGACGTTCCCGGGGCGGTACACGCGGACCGGTAGGCCGCGTTCTTTAGCCTCGCTCACCATCTTCTCAGCGACCCACTTGGACTGGCCGTAGCCGTCCTCTCGGGCGCCTGCCAGAGCGTCTAGATCCGCGTCTTCGCAGCAGACCCCGCCGTCGGGCGGGAAGACGCCGTCGGTCGAGACATGGTGGAGAGGCTTCGTCTTGTGCAGGCAAGCCAGGCGCAAGACCTCGCGGGTGCCGATGACGTTCGCCGGTTTCAAGGATTCGTAGGGGTAGATCAGGTTGACGACCGCGCCGGGGTGGATGATCAGGTCTACCCCGCGCGCCAGCTCCGAGAAGTCCTTCTCCGCCAGGCCGAAGAGGCGCTCGCCGAGGTCCACCGCGACCGGCACGACCCGCCGCGCCAGCTCGGGCCGCCAGAGGCCGTAGCGGCGCAGGTTGTCGCGGATGGGCCGCACCGGGTCGCCGTCCTGCCCCCCGCGCGGGCGCACGAGGCAGC
>JADDPV010000076.1 GCA_016781705.1 Rubrobacter sp. | reverse complement strand
ATAAGTACATCAGACCAGAGTAAGCTTCCGAGAATTACTTAACTAGCCGTTGTTCCGGGCGAAAAACTAGCCGAACGGGCGATGCCCGGCTCTGCGCTGGGGGATATCGTTTCTCCAGGTAAACCGAACCAGGAGAAAGAGCATGGAGCGCAAGGAAGAGGCGTTGGACGCGTTGGGCGCGCTGTCGGACGGGCTGGCGGACGCGGTGGGGAAGGCGTCGCCCGCGGTCGTGCGGGTGAACGGCCGGAGGAGACGGTCGGGGAGTGGCGTGGTGTACGCGCCGGAGATGGTGCTGACGGCGAGCCACGTGCTGGAGCGCGAGGAGGACCTCTCGGTCGAAGCGCACGGCGGCGAAACGCTCCCCGCGCGGTTCGTCGGTCGCGACCCATCGTCTGACCTGGCGGTGCTGCGGGTCGAGGGGCTTGGTGTGGAGGCGGCGACGCTCGCGGAGGGGGAACCGCGGGTTGGGCAGATCGCGCTGGCGGTCGGCAGGTCTTGGCGCGGCGAGGGGCCTCGGGCGTCTTTGGGCGTCGTCGGGTCGGTTGGCGGGCCGCTCAGGACGTGGCGCGGCGGAAGGCTGGAGCGGTACGTCCAGACCGACGCGACGCCCTACCCCGGGCTCTCGGGCGGGGCGCTCGTGGACGCCTGGGGGGGTGTGATCGGCGTCCTGACCACGGGGCTCGCGCGCGGCGCGGCGCTCGCCATACCGGCGGACCTCGCCTGGCGCGTCGCGGGTACGCTCTCTGAGGGGGGGTCCGTAAAGCGCGGGTATCTGGGGATACTCAGCCAGCCGGTGCGTTTGCCCGACGCTCAGAGGGTAGGGCTCACGCAGCGGGGCGGCCTCCTGGTCGTCGGGGTCGAGGATGGGAGCCCCGCCGGGCGTGCCGGTATGCTGCTCGGCGACATCGTGGCGGCGCTCGACGGCCAGCCGGTCGAGGACACCGAGGACCTGCTGGTGCTCCTGACTGGCGAGAGGGTCGGCCAGACTGTACCCGTCAAGGTCGTCCGTGGGGGTGAACTGAAGACGCTCGAAGTAACCGTCGGCGAGCGCGGGTAAGGAGGTTCTGAAGGTGGCTCCGGAGTTTAGGGACCCCTCCGCCGAGGCGTTCTGGTCGGCGGGCGCACGGATGGTCGAGGTCGCGCGCGAGAGCGTGGTGCAAGTACGTAGCGGCAGTCGGGGTTCGGGGGCAGGTGTGATCCTGGACCCGAATGGCCTCGTGATGACGAACCATCACGTCGTGGCGGGGAATCGCCGGGGCGGCGACCTCCGGGTGACGGTACGCGACGGTCGATCCTTCGCATCGAAGGTCGCGAAGCGCGGACGCGGCCTCGACCTCGCGCTCCTGCGTCTCGAAGGCGCCCCCGGCGACATGCCGGCGGCACGCTTCGGGGACTCGGACGCCCTGCGCATCGGAGAGCTGGTCTATGCTATCGGCCATCCGTGGGGCCAACTCGGGGCGGTCACGAGCGGCATCGTGAGCGGGCTGGGCGTGCCGCGCGGTCCCGGTCGCCGGGTCGCCTCCGCGCGCTACGTCCAGTCGGACGTCTCGCTCGCGCCGGGAAACTCCGGCGGGCCGTTATTGAACGCCCGAGGCGAGGTCGTCGGCATCAACGCCATGATCTTCGGCTCATTGGCGCTCTCGATCTCGAGCAACGCCGCGAGCGCGTGGGTGGCGGGAGAGGGGGAACCGCGCCCCCGCCTCGGCGTCGTCGTGCGGCCCGTCGGGTTGCGCGGCGACGGGGACGAGGCCCAGACGGGGCTCATGATCGTCGCTGTCGAACCGGATGGACCGGCCGGACGGGCCGACCTGCTGGTCGGCGACGTGCTGCTCGGCGTTGCCGACGATGCCGGGGAGGCGTTCGAGGACGCCGGATCCCTCCTGGAAGCCCTCGCGCGGCGGGTGGGTGAGGCGGTGCGCCTGCGCGTTATGCGGGGCGGTAACATCTCTTACGTGAACGTATCGTTGGGAGCTTCGGGACCGGGACGCGCCGCATGAGCCAAACGCGAGTATTCGTCGTGGCCCCCTCGCCGGTGATGCGGGCGGGGCTGCGTTCGATGCTCGCGGCGGCGGACGGGTCCGAAGTTGAGGTGGTGGGCGAAGCGGCTGCGCTCTCCGGGATGGACCCGACACTCTCCGAGACCGACGTCGTCCTGGTGGCGGACGAGGAGCTGCTCGAGGAGGCGGGGCTCGCCTTCGCCGAGGACGCCAGGCAGGCGCTCCTCTTGTTCGCCGAAGACGAGAGCGCGGTTGGGAGGTTGAGGTCTTTGTCAGTGAAGGGTTGGGGTGTCGTGCCGCCGGACGCTTCGCCCGAGGAGCTGGTCGCGGCGGTCGTCGCTGTGGGGCAGGGCCTCATCGTGCTGCCTGCGGACCTCGCCGGGCGGCTGCTCGGGGAGCCCGCGGCGGAGCCGGTCGAGGAGCTTTCGGAGCCGCTCACGGCCCGCGAGCGCCAAGTGCTCGGGTTGTTGGGGGCGGGGTTGCCCAACAAGCAGATCGCCCGCGAGCTCGGCATCAGCGAGCACACCGTCAAGTTTCACGTCTCTTCCATCTACGCCAGGCTCGGCGTCTCGAACCGCGCCGAGGCCGTCGGCCGGGGAGCGCGTTACGGTTTGATCTCCCTGTGATCCGCCCGACGCCCCGACCCGTGGCCGAAGCTCAGGGCTCGTAGACCTTCAGCTCGATCCTGTACCCGTCCGGGTCGCGGAGGTAGACGGCTGGACCGATGCCGCGCGCGCCGAGCGCTCGCTCGAAGGCGCGGTCGATCTCGACGCCTTTGCCCTTCAGATGCTCTTCTACCTCCTCCTTGCTCGCGCCTTCGACGACGAGGGCCAGGTGATCTTCGGTCTCGGCGTACGATGGCTCGAACTCCGGGTCCGGCCTGAGGTGCAACGTGAACCCGGGTGAGACCCTCACCGAAACGAAGGAGCTCTTGCCGGCGCGAAACTCCTCCACCCCGAACGTCTCCAGCCCCAGGACGTCCCGGTAAAAGGCGAAGGTCCGCCCCACGTCGGTTATGCGCCAGTTCGCGTGGTCCGCTCCCGTTACCTTCACGGCTTTTCCCTCTCGTGCTCGGGGGGTGTCGCGGGATGATCTTAGCTCACGTCAGGATGATCTTAGCTCACGTCAGTATGAGGTGCAGGTCGCCGAACTCGTGCCAGAGGTAACCTTCGTTCAAGGCTTCGGCATAGGCGTGCCGGAGGTGTCCGCGGTCGGCGAGCGCCTCGAGCATGGCCAGGTGGGTCGAGCGGGGCTCGTGCAGGCCGGTGAGCATCGCGTCCACGGAGCGGACGCCGCGCTCGGGCGTGACCACGAGGTCCGTCCAGCCCTCGCCGGGGTGCGTGGTTTGGTCCGGGCCGGTGACGGTTTCGAGCGCCCGCACGACCGTGGTGCCCACGGCGACGACCCTGCGGCCCGCGGCGCGCGCCGCGTTTACGAGGCTGGCGGTCTCGGGCAGGACGCGGTAGAACTCCTCGTAGGGTGGCTCGTCCTCTTCGAGGCTGGCGACGCCGGTGTGCAGGATCAGGGGCGCAACCTGCACGCCCTTGGCGACGAGGCGCGTGACGAGCTCCGGCGTGAACGCCCTGCCCGCCGAGGGCATCTCCGCGCTGCCCATCTCGGTGGCGTAGACGGTCTGGTAGTAGCCGATCGGCCAACCCTCCTTGACGTATCCGTACCGGATCGGGGCGCCGTGCCGGTCGAGGTACTCGTCGAGCGAAACGGGCAGGTCCAGCGTCGAAACCCAGAGCCGCGATCCTTCGCCCCGGGCGCCGGACGGGTAGGGCGCGTGGAGCGTCGCCGTGGCCCCCCCGGGTAGGCGCAGCGTCTCGCCGGTCTTCATGCGACTGAAGGGCTCCGTGGCCGTCCCGGTCGGGCGGCGGACCTCGACGATCCAGAGTCCCGCCGGCAGGCGGGTCGAGAGGTGCAGCTTGAGCGCCGCGCCGCTTTCGCGTTCGGCGTCGAGGGCGGCTTTCATCGTGCCGCTGGTGTTGATGACCAGCACGTCCCCGGCGTCGAGGAAGTCCGGGAGGTCTCGGAACCTGGAATGGATCGTACGGTAGTCGCTCTTGTAGGAGACCATCAGGCGGACCTCGTCGCGCGAGAGGCCCCGGGCTTCCGGCGGCTCGCCCGCCTCGAGCTCCGGCGGAAGAACAAAGTCCAGCGCCCCGGAACTCGGGATCGAAGAATCGCATCCACGGTTCGCCAAGGTTGGTTGAACTGTCGTAGTAATCATCTATTTCTCCTAAGAATGCTTACACGGGCAGCTTCGTGAGTTCCGCGCTCACCTGCCACAACCGTCGGCCTGTCTCCTCGTCGTATGACCGTTCGGAAGACCTGGCCTCGGCCTTCTTCGCGAAGTACTTGCCGCTCACGCCCTCCACCTCGGGGGAGGAGGCCAGGTAGATCGATGTCTCGGCTCCCTTCTCCGGGCTCGAGATAAACGGCCGCATCAGCCTCGTAAGGAAGCCGAAGAACCCGCCGTTGCCTCGCCCCAGGTTCGTCGCGACCACGCCAGGATGGAGGCAATTGACGGTGACGCCGGTCCCCTCCAGCCTCCGGGCCAGCTCGTAGGTAAACAGGACTATGGCCAGCTTCGATCGGTTGTACGCCTGGATCCCGCCGTATCCCCTTTCGCCCTGGAGGTCGTCGAAGTCTATGACGCCCGAGCGCTCCGCCGACGAGGTGACGTTCAAGATCCGGGCGGGAGCGCTGGCCTTGAGCACGTCGAGCAGCAGGTTAGTCAGCAAGAAGGGTGCCAGGTAGTTGACCGCGAAGGTGGTCTCCATCCCGTCCACGGTGACGGTGCGCTCGCTGATAAAGACCCCGGCGTTGTTGATCAGCACGTGCAGTTGCCCGTACCTGTCGGTGAAGTCCTTGGCGAGTCGACGGATGGATTCTTGCGACGAGAGGTCCGCCAACATCAAACCCACCGACTCGTTCCCGCTCTCTTCTTCGATCTCCATTACGGCAGCCTCGCTCCTGCCCCGGTCGCGGCCAACCACGACCACGGTCGCGCCCATGTTCGCTAGGCCCAGGGCCGTCGCCTTACCTATGCCGGAGCTGCCACCGGTAATGAAGCAGACCTTCCCGCCCATGCTGCTACTTGACCTTTCCACATCTGTTCCTCCAGAAGCCTTGCCGTCGACAGCCGTCTATCATCCAGACCGACGTCCCTGCAGACCGTCGTAACCTACCCGAGTCAGCGCACGAGCCTCGTAGCGTCCGCTCCGCAGCTCGCCTTCGAGAAGCTCGATCAGGCCGGGCACGCTCTCCTCCGGGGGCGGACGGTCGCTTATGTCCTCGCCGGGGAAGGCCTCCTGGTGCATCCGCGTCCGCATGTCGCCGGGATCGGTCCAGTAGACGCGCAGCTCGGGGTTCTCGGCGGCGAGGATGGCGGAGAGCTGCTCGAGGGCGGCCTTGCTCGAGCCGTACCCTCCCCAGCCCGCATAAGGCTCGACGGCGGCGTCGCTAGTGACGTTGAGTATCCTCGCTCCGGGTTTCAGCACATCCCGGACGGCCTGGACGAGCGCGAGGGGCGCAACGGCGTTGGTCCGGTAGACCTCCTCCAAAACGTCGAGCGGGTAATCCAGCAAATTCGGTTGCGGACTCGGGCCGAGGACGCTAGCGTTGTTGACGAGCGCGTCCAGGCCGCCTAGTGCTTGTGCCTCCTCCGCGAGCGCCCGCCGGTGCTCCGCTTCGGTGACGTCGCCGGGGATGGCGACGACGCGTGTTTTCTCCGCCAGCTCGGTGCGGGCGGCTTCGAGCGCCTCTTCACCGCGGGCGTCTATGACGAGGTTCCAGCCGTCTTTCGCCAGCCTGCGCGCCAGCGTGAGCCCGAGGCCCCTCGAAGCGCCGGTGATGAGGGCGGTGCGTGACGTAGAGTCGTTCATGATGCTCCTTTCCCGGTCAGCTCACGCCAGACCCAGCGAGAACGGACGACGAGCTTGGCGGCCCGACCGACGTGCCTTTGCAATTCCCGTTTGAGGGCCGGAATGCGGTCAATGCGCACCTGACCAGCCGCCTGCGACGCCGTCGCCAGCCGCCGTACCTCCACTTCCCACAACAGGTCTTCGTGGCGCCGATGCCAGATCTGAAGTTCAATCCAATCGTGCATTGTGAGCCTCCTTTGGCTTGCTTTACGCAGCCTCACTCGATGGAGCGGGCGCTGCGCTCGTGACGGCCGGGGATCCCCCAGGAGACGATGCGCTGCGGGTGGATGCGGATCAGGGGCCGCGGTCCATCGACGGCTTCCGCCCGTCCGCGCAGCTCGATCCCCCGAGGTCGCCACGGTGGTTGGAGGACGTCATCTACCACGAAGGCGGCTCGCCTCGACCGCGCAACGTCACGGAACTTCTTCGTGCTCGCCATGGCGTGCCCACCGATGTCGATCGTGTCGAGCTCCGCGTTGTAGGAGAATATCCCGACCGGCGCGATGTGCGGGGTCCCGTCGCGGCCGACGGTCGCGAGGCGGCCGAGGAGGCCGCTTTGCAGGTACTCGATTTCATCCCGGGAGAAGTTGCTCATCCGTGCCTCCTGCTGGGTTCGCAGCAGCTACGCGCTGTTTTGTTAATGTGTCTCTTACTTTTCTCTGCGGGCTAGCGTAGTGAGCAGCCCAACGGTCACCGCCCAGGCCACCACGTGCATTACCTCCATCGACAGGATCATCGCCACCGGCGCGCCGGGGATGGTGGCGGGTGCGACGAACGAAAGCACTAGCACCACGATCGCGAGGATGCGGAACAGCCTCACGGGACGCCGCGCGAACAGGCCGATAATGGCGAAGACGATCGCGGCCCCTACCGTCCCGATGACCGAGGTGATCGCGACCATACCCACCATCAGGGGCGACTCTCCGCTCGCCGTGGGGATGAGGACGCTCTGCGGGATGAACCCCAGCGCCGAGGCTGTGAAGTAGACGAGGACGTTGG
The DNA here is from genome assembly GCA_016781705.1 of Rubrobacter sp. GTDB lineage: Bacteria > Actinomycetota > Rubrobacteria > Rubrobacterales > Rubrobacteraceae > Rubrobacter_F. The sequence goes on along the minus strand of JADDPV010000076.1, from coordinate 4,259 downwards.
CGACGGCCGCTGCGACCGCGGCGAGCAGAGCCGCCCACGGCAATCTCCCCCAGGCGATCCTCTCGCCACCGGCGATCTTCTCGTTACCGGCGGTTTGCGTATTCTGCATCTCCCGTTCACCTCCTCGAAGAATCCTCCTGTTTGCTACGAACTCGAAGGTCCTTCTAAGCGCGCATCCCGAGCCTCCCTTGCGGCTCGTCTTCGAGCACCTTTAGGATGCGATGGGAACGGCTTTCTGGCATCGTGCGGGAGGCCGGTTTTCCGCCTGTACTTCCGTACAGGTTTCATGAAGGTCTAAGGTGTATTCGATGAAGGTGTCAGGCTATTAGCTCCCGGCATAGGGCGAGGCTCCGTTGCCTGACGGCTTCAACCGATGGTGACATCTAATCGCCTCTGCCTTCGTTCGCCAGGCTTATACTCCCCGAGCTGGATATCGAGCGGACTTTTTACTCCCCTGCTTTCATGGTTCAGGACGTGGGTATGGATCATCGTGGTCTTCACGTCCTTGTGGCCAGGCAACTCCTGTACGGTCCGAATGTCGTAGCCGCTCTCGAGCAGGTGCGTGGCGAAGCCGTGGCGCAGGGTATGGTAGCTTCCGTGCTTGGTGATACCGGCTCTTCTCATTGCCCGCTTCATCGCACGCTGGATTCCGTCTTCCAGGATATAATGACGTCCGACCCTGTTCGAGCGGGGATCTGCCGAGCGTCTGGCTGCGGGAAAGACATATTGCCAGCCCCAGCTTCTGGCGGCATCCAGATACTTGCGCTTTAGCGCATAGGGCAGCTCGACCTTCCCGAACCCCTCCGAGAGGTCTCGTTCGTGTAACGCCCTGACCGACTCAAGCTGCAGCTTGAGGTAAGTGGCTAGCTTTTCGGGCAACATGGTTACTCGGTCCTGCTCACCCTTGCCGTCTCTCACCGTGATCTACCGGTACGCGAAGTCCAGGTCTTTTACCCGCAACCGGAGGCATTCGGACAAGCGCATGCCCGTCCCGTAGAGCAAGCCGATCACCAGAAGATGCGTGCCGGTGAGTGCGCCAGGATAGCCTCGACCTCCGCGGGAGTAAACACCACCGGGACCCGTTTGGGGTGGCGTGCCCGCTCAATGTTGTCGATCTCAGGCAAATCCATGTGGAGCACCTGCCGGTAGAGAAAGAGCAATGCCGAGAGGGCTACGTTCTGAGTTGAGGCAGCTACGTTCTTGTCCGTGGCAAGATGAGACGGGTACACGCGGATCCCACCCGCTCCCAGCTCACGCGGATGCCGCTTGCCCCAAAACCGGATGAAGTCCACAATATACTGCAGATACGAGGCTTCGGTCCGATGGCTCATGTGTCTCAGGCGCATAACCCGACGTACCTCGTCAGAGAAGGGAGAAGCCTCGGGTGAGTAGGAGGTTCGGGGGCGAGTCGGCGACCTAGATATTGTGCAGCATAACCCCTTTTGCGGGGGTTGTTGACCGACGTTGACGGGTTGCGAGCAAAGTTGGGTCGAGGACCGGACTGTTCACTACCGCACTACCTCGACAACTTTCTGCGGGCTGCGGAGTACGCCCGTGCCAGGGGTGGCGGTGTCAATGCCACATGAGACGGTCGCGCCTAACCAGACGCTGCACCTGATCGGGGCCGCATGACGGCTTTTAGGGGTTTAAGGTCCCACCGGCGACCCCAGCAGGTTAGCTTGGTCGTTATACGGACCGACCGCTTAACCGCAGCGATCAAGCGGTAGACGCCAGCTCCGGCTACAGCTCTGTGCCCCGTCAGGCCCGGTCGTTCAAGATGCGCGCTGCCTCAACCAAGGCTTCTTGGAAGGAGAGAAACCGATCTCGACCGAGTTCGCGTTCGAGCTGTCGTTCCGCGTCCCGCGCGGCCAGGCGTACCGTGTCTTCGAGCTTCATGCCCTTCGCCGTCAAGCGGATGAGGCGACCCCGCCTATCCGCCGGGTCTACCTCTCGCCGGATGTATCCCTGGCGCTCGAGATCCCTGAGGAGGTCGTTGACCGCTTGCTTCGAGACCTGCATCTCACCGGCAAGGTCGGTCGGGCGCATGCCGTCGAGCGTCGGATGTCTGAACAGCGACACGTGCGTGCGGGTGATATCGACGTAGCCGGCCGCCTTTACGGCCTCCTCGATGTGGTCTCGGACGCCCTTCCAGGCGGCGCGCAGGAGAGCGCCCACCCAGGGACCTGTGGAGGGTCTTGACATAATCGTAAAGATACCGTATTTTTAGTAGTACGGAGACCGTACTACAGAAAGGAGGAGTCATGAGGACACAGCAGGGCCTCTACGTGCCCGGTGGCGAGCACCGCTTCGAGGGAGAGCCGAAGATCTGGGGCGACATTCCGCTGCAGATCAAGGTCTCGACCGATGACACGGATGGCGATCTCTTCGTCTTCGAGCACGCCGATATGGGTAAAGGCGGGCCTCCGCGGCATTTCCACTACGAGCAAGACGAGTGGTTCTACGCGATCAAGGGCGAGTTCGCCTTCGAGGTTGGCGACGAGCGGTTCACGCTGCGCCCCGGCGATTCGCTGTTCGCGCCCCGCATGGTCCCGCACGTGTGGGCGTACGTCGGCGACGAGCCGGGGACGCTGCTGTTGGGCGTCCAGCCCGCCGGTTCGCTCGAAGCGTTCTTCCGACACAGCTGCGAGATGACGAGGCTGCCGACGCCGGAGGAAGCGGATCGGATGTTTGCCGCGCACGGGATGAAGGTCGTAGGTCCTCCTCTCGAAGTTGACTGAGCCTGCAGCAGGGAAGGGACGACGGGCATTCCTGTAGCCGCCGACGGGTCCGCATAACTCGCCGCTCACCCGACACTCGCTAAGCTCGGACGGTCCTGCCGGAGAGCCGCAAGTTCTCGCCAAGCACGTCCCGATACAAGAATAGCAGCGCGCTAAAAGCCTGTTTCTACGTTGAAGCAGCGACCTTTCCCTCGACCGCCAGGTGCATCAGGAACGCTTCCGCCTCTGGCTCGCCCATCGTGGCCGGATGGCGCTTGCCGTGAAAGTAGATGTAGCGCTGGATCCACTTACATAACTCTCCTCGGTGCGGCCGGACATGTGCCTGCGCCGCATCGCCTCACGCACGAGCGTCAGAAGCTTCTTGGGCCTGCCACCCTCCCTGAGAACCTCTGGCATTTGCCGCAACTTCCTCCGCCAGCTACACTACCGTACATGAACGCCCCGACACAGTTCCGTATAAGACGGCGACAATAAAGATGATACGGAGTGTGTCCGTATAATAACCCGAGTTGCCCCCTACAAGCACTAAATAGAGAAGGCCAGCAGGAAGCAGACGATCTTCAGCTCAAAGCCTCGCGGCGTCACCGCGTGAATCTTCTTGGGAAAGAAGTTCGTCAGCTGGCTGAAAACCGTTTCTATGTATTGGCGAATCGGCTTGCCCAAGAACTCCTCCCACATAGGCATCTGCCGCTTGGAGTTCTTCTTGCGTTGGGCCTTTAGGTGTAAGCCCACCTCCTCAAGGAGATCCTCGTACTCGTAATCGGTGTAAGTCTTGTCGGCACAAATGATCGAGCCTTCAGGCAGGTCCAACTCCAACTCTTTGAAGATCGCAACGTCGGACTCCGAAGCCGCTTCCAAGGAAAACTCCACCGGCTCTCCGGCCCCAGTCACCACCAGATGCACCCGCAAGCCGTAGAAGTAGCGCCGCTTGCTCGCGATGTAGCCCCGAAACGACTTCCTCCTCCTCTTGGGGGTGTCGTCGTCGTCATCACGCCCTGCTTCTAAAGGGTAAAGCCGACAGCGGCGGATACGGATGTTGTCGCATACCGCAACCGGCAGGGAGTCCACCGCATATGTCCGATCGGGGTCATTTCGCTCCTTGAAGGCTTCAGCCAACAGCCCGAACAGCGCCCGCCAGAGCGTGGGCTCGATGCGATGCAGACGGCGGTTGAAGTGGCTTTTGCTGATCATGTTCTTCATGTAGCCGTACTCATACAGGAACCGGCGGGTTTTCTCGATGTGGCCGCCGAAGAAGGTGGCCGCCACCAAGGGGATGGTCATGACTTCGGCGGAGGAAGAGGCGTTGGTGTTCGCCCACCACTTCCCTCCTTTCCCGAATCTGGGGCACGTTCTCAAGAAAGAGGAGGGATAGCTGTGGCAACCGATTGAGATAGAGGGGTAGGGTGCCACGAATTTATTTCGCGGGACACAGCTTAGCTATCATTCACCGGACACGCTCTTGCCACAACTTCCTCCACCAGCTACACTACCGTACCACCCCAGAGAGGAAAGGAGCGACGT
>JADDPV010000194.1 GCA_016781705.1 Rubrobacter sp. | reverse complement strand
AAGCAATCTTTGCCCGCGGCCAGCTTACGCGGGCTCGAGAGCTAGCCGTCCTGAAGTAGTCTCCCTCCGTCTCCTCCTCGCGGACCGCGCACAGCCGGTCGGCGCCCTTGAGGGTCTTCGGAACCCTCGCGCAGTCCGCGTTCTCAACGCTGCGCATCGTATCGCTGGTGCGGTATCGCGAGATGGTAGCAGCCTGTGGCTATGTCTCCGATGCGGCCGGGAAGCTCGGGATACCCTTCGCGCAGCGCACCGCCTGTAATACGGCCCACTCCACCACCCGCGCACCCCACGCTCCCACCACGTCCGGCGCCGCCGCTACGCCGGAGATCCTCCCAGCCGCTCCCCCCACCGAGGCGGCGAAGACGGCGTCTCCGTCGACGGAGGTATGTACGGGCGAGATGGTGCGCGCGAGCCCGTCGTGGGCCATCTGTGCAATCTTGGTGGTCTGGGGTCTCGTGAGCCAGGCGTTGGTCGCCACGACGGCCAGCGTCGTGTTCTCCTCGCCCCAACGCAGGTTGCGCGCCGCCTCCTCGAAATGCTCGACCGTGTCGGCGAGCGTGCCGTCGTCGAGGCGGGGGCCCGCGACGATCTTTCCCGTCGTGGGGTCGCGGATGTCGCCGAAGGCGTTGACCGCGGCGAGGGCCGCGACGACGAGCCCGCCCGAGAGCTCGACCGACGCGCTCCCGACGCCGCCCTTCATCGCCCGCTCCCGTCCCAACGCCTTACCCACGGTCGCCCCCGTCCCGGCGCCGATGCTGCCCTGAGCGAAGCCTCCGCACGAGGCCGCCGCGGCGGCCTCGTGCCCCATCTTCGCGTCCGGGCGAGACTTTGGATCGCCGACGGCGAGGTCGAAGAGGACGGCGGCGGGGACGAGCGGCACCCGTGCTACCCGCACGTCGTAGCCGACGCCCCGTTCCTCCAGGAAACGGACGACGCCGTCCGCGGCGGCGAGCCCGAAGGCGCTGCCGCCGGTCAAGAGGATCGCGTGCGTCTCCCCGACCCTCCCCGTGGGGCTCAAGAGGTCCGTCTCGCGCGTCCCGGGCGAGGAGCCGCGCACGTCCACGCCAACGACCGCCGGCTCCTCGAAGAGGACCGCCGTACACCCGGTGAGGCCAACCTCGTCCGTGGCGTGCCCGACCAGCACCCCCGGCACGTCGCACAGGTTTCCGAACACGAAAGCCCTAAGCCGGTTCGGATTCGTCGGAAGACCCGTCGGGCTCCACCGGCTCGTCGGGGTCGACGGGGACGATGCTGGGGTTTTCGGGGGCCAGGCGGCCGAGGGCGACCAGTTCCCGCTCGCTCCTCTTCTGGCCGAACTGCACTAAGACGGCGTCGCGGACCATCGAGTAGTCCACGACCTTGCCCTCGCGACCCCCGAAGGTCACGGTCGAGTTCTTGAAGGGCGCGCGTTCCTTGAACTCCTTGTACGTCTCGTGCTCGTAGCGCATGCAGCACTTCACCTCGCCGCAGGAGCCCAGGATCTTGTCGTTCGGCGTTACCCCTTGCTGCTTGGCGAGCCTGGCGTTGACCGGCCCCATCTCCCTGGCCCCGCTCCACGTCGCGCAGCACAGGGGCACCCCGCACGTGTCGCATCCGCCCGCGTCCGACGACCGCTCGATGAACGAGAACCGCCGCAAGACGACTCGCCCCAGGTCGTAGCGGCGCTCCAGACCCTTGCGCACCGCGCCGAGGCCCGGCGTGCGGTCCTCCGCCATGTACTTCACCTCGACGAAGCGGCCGTCCAGGGAGACGTCGCACCCGATAAAGGAGACGCCCCCGATCCTGTGGTCGCGGGCGAGTTTCTGGGCCTCGGAGCGCATCTCGCGCCCGAGATCCCGGTGACCGCCTTCGATGATGTCGTCTTCCTTGGTGGCGATGCGCAGGATGTCGTAGGGACGTGTGTAGGGCTCGCGGCGCCGGGGAGTCAGGGCGACGCGGCCGATGAAGTGTCCATCCTCGGTCTCGACGACGACCCTGTAGCCGACCCGGAGGTCCAGGTCGCGGGCGTGGCAGAGCCTGGGGGGGCCCATGCCGGGGATACGAACGTCTACGAGCCGGGGGAGCGGCTCTTCGAATGGGTTCCCAAGATCTCGCGCCGGGTCCGCGATAGCGCCACCTCCAGGATCGCCTCTGGCTGGACATTATACGCGAGCCCGCCCCGGGCTTCCCCTAAAGTGCGCGCCGCCCTCGCCCAGTCCGCGCCCTCGTGTTGCGCGACGCGCTCCCCGATCTGGGCCGCCTTGTCTGCGTTTGCCACCAGCTCCGGTGCGCCGGCGGCCACCACCGCCGCGTCCCGGTACAGGAGCGCCAGCAGCTCCAACGCCTCCGCTACAGCCTCGTCCCGGGCCGCCCTCCCGAGCCGTTTGGCCGACTCCCTCGCCCGCCGATCCGGCGCCTCCTCCTCGAACCTGGCGAGGTACGCCCTCTCGCGTGCGGCGCCCACCTCCTCGGCCCGCGCGAGGATACCCTCCGCCGCACGGTGCCGGCCCTCGAAGCCGCCCGAGAGGAGTCCGAACCCCGCCGCGAAGACGGCCTCTCTGAGCCCCATGAGCTCGCCCTCCTCAGCGTAGCGCAGCGCGAGCCCGACGCTCCCCCGTCCCAGGGTGGCCGCGAGCCGGGCGTCGGGTTCCGGCAGGCCGCGCTCGGCGAGGAAGGCGGCGACCTCTTCGGCGGGCACGGGGTCGAAGCGGATGGGCCGGGCGCGGGAAACTACCGTGGGGAGCACCCCCTCGCGCGAGCGGGCGACGAGCAGGAAGACCGTCCCGCCCTCGGGCTCCTCCAGCGTCTTCAGCAGCGCGTTCGCCGCCTGGACGTTCAGGGTGTCCGCTTGCAAGACGAACACGCGCCGAGCCCCCTCGAACGGACGGCTCGCGGCCCTTCTTACGACCTCCCGGACCTGCCCGATGGTCGTGAACCGGCCCTCGGGCTCGACCTCCGAAAGGTCTGGGTGCAGTCCCCGCCGCGCGCGGTCCTCGGCCCCCCCGTCCCCGCCCGCCACCAGCGCGGCCCCGAAGCGGCGCGCGACCGTCCGCTTGCCGACCCCGGGCTGGCCGAAGAACAGGTAGGCGTGGGACGCGGTTCCCGTTCGCAGCGCGGTCTCCAGCAGGCGCAGCGCCGTCGCGTTACCCAGGATGCCGTCGAAGGTTCGTGTGGCGTCCGCCGTCATTTGCCTCGATCTCACGGAGAGCCCGCGCGCTTCATCTCGGCGATGTCCATGAGGTTCACCTTTCGCCCTAGAGAGGACTTGTAGCGTATCAGTTGGCTTTTAGGGATGACCTTCACCTCTACGGAGCTGGGGATTGGTCGAGGAGTCCCCGATCTTTGTCCACTGACCGCGGTAGTCTATTTGTAGAAAGGTTATGTTCCGATTCCCATCGGCGTAATGCTCCGGTCCCCACGTCACGAACGGTCGGGCCTCCTGGAGCAGGCTCGCAGCTCGATTGAGCGGCGCGTACACATCTATGTCGGCTGGTGGGCGGTGAGCGCCGTAAGGCCCTGGCGGCAGGCCGCCGACCACCTGGTAGGGAACACCGTCCTTGCGTAGAGCCTCAACGATCCAGGCCCGCGCTCGCGCAACGCGCCGCTCTACTTCCATGTTTACACCCCCACCGATCGTACGTATCCCCCGAAAGAGGAGTGGTGCCATCCTGTGGTTCGCGCAGGTCTCTGACTCTGCCGCCTTCGTCGCCTCTTCCTCGATCCGAGAGGGCGAGCCCGATCGACGCGCCGAACCCCGGGCCGATCGCTACCCCTATGCCGACGCCAAACTCGGAGTTTTCGAGCACTCCCCCTATCGCGGCCCCGATGCCAGCGCCCACGGCCATGCCGATAGACATTTTCCGCCATAATCGTTCGTTTCGCCGCCCGCCGTTGGGTTCCTCGTCCATGGCGCTACCCCCTCCGCCTCGAGCTTCTTCAGTGCCGGGGATTGTACAGCCGGCTCCGTATCTCTCGTAGGACCAACTCCGAGAGTTCCCCCGGCGGGCGGGAGGCATCGAGTACCCTCACGCGGTCGGGCTCGGCGCGCGACGTCTCCTCGAAAACCTCCTCGACGCGCCGCATGAATTTGCCCCCGAGACGCTCGATGCGGTCGGGCGGCACGCCGGCGGTTCGCGCCCGACGCTCGCGCTCCTCCGCGCCGAGGCGCAAGTAGAAGGTAAGGTCCGGCATGACGTTTCCGACGGCCCGGGCGTTCAGCTCACGCACGGCCGCGACGCCGAGGCGCCGACCCGCGCCCTGGTAGGCGAGGCTCGAGTCCAGGAAGCGCTCGCAGAGGACATTCTCGCCGCGCAGGAGGCGCGGCAGGATCTCGCGCCTCACCAGGTCCGCCCGCGCCGACGCGTACAAGTACGCCTCCGTCCACGGGTCCATGTCCACGTCGGGGTCGAGCAGAACGTCGCGGATGCGTTCCGCCGCTGGCGTGCCGCCCGGCTCGCGGGTGAAGTACATCGGCGGGCTCCCGTCCGCGAACATCTGCTTCAGTTTGCCGACCAGGGTGGTCTTCCCGGAGAAGTCCAGGCCCTCGACGGTGACGAAGATGCCTCGGCGGGGGTCGCGGGGGGCGAACAGGGGAGCGTCAGGCGGCGGCTCGCCGGAGGGCGTGGCGCCTGGCGGCCTCGACGTGGGCCTTGAAGAGGTTGCGGTGCTCGGGGCCCTCTTCGCGGAGGTCGCGCATCGCCTCGGCGTGCCACTGGACGCCCAGGATCCAACGCTCCGACAGGTCGCGGTGCTCAACGGCCTCTATCACCCCGTCCGAGCTGGAACGCGCGACCGCCAGGAGCGGCCCGGCGAGGTCTTTGATCGCCTGGTGGTGGTACGAGTTGACCCGCAGTCTCCAGGAGCCCATTATCCCCGCTATCTCCGAGCCACCCTCGACCTTGACCTCGTGCGTCCACTGCCATTTGGGAGTCCGCTGGCGGTGAGCGATCATGGCCTCGTCCAGCTGACTGGGCAGGTCCTGGTACAGCGTCCCGCCCAGAGCCACGTTCAACACCTGCAACCCCCGGCAGATACCGAACACCGGCAACCCGCGCCCCAGAGCCTCCTTCACGAGCGCCATCTCGAAGGCGTCGCGCTCCGGGATGGTCGGGCCGAGCTCGGGCACAGGCTCCTCATTGTAGTAACGGGGGTGGAGGTCGCTGCCCCCGCTGAGGACGAGGCCGTCTATCCCGCGCGCCATCTCCCCGGCGCTCTCCGCGAGGGGTGGCAGGATCACCGGTACGCCCCCGGCCTGCGCGACGCCGGCCACGTAGTCGAGGTCCGAGCGCACGAAACGGCCCAGCGGCCGGTCGGCGACCGGGTCCACGTCCTGCTTGAGCGTTGCCGTTACTCCTATAACCGGGGCCAACGAAAATCACCCTTCAACACGTTAACGATTTCTGCGTATATCTTAACTTATAGCGCGGAGGATGAGTAGCAGACCACGGCGACGATAGTCCAGAGCAGAAGGTGCCCGCCTACCTGGACCAACGGCGAGGGCTCGCGCGCCCCGGCGGGTCGCTCGCCGGGGAGGTCCTCCAGGTCTAGGCGCTCCCCGACGTTGTGGACTTCCGTGCGGGCCTCCCCGGCTACGACGAACCCGCCCTGGCGGCGCCCGCCGCCTTCGTCCGCGCAGTAGTAGTAGTAGTAGTCCGCCGCTTCGGCTTCGCCGGCTGCGAGGCGGCCTTCTCCGGCGCGCCCTCGCCGTTCTTCCCGTTCGCCTTCGCCGCCTTCGCCTTCGCGGCAGCCTCGCGGCGTTCTACCTGTTTCGGGCAATCCATATCTATGCAGGTGATCCAGGGGCGCCCCCTGCCCCCGACGACTTTTATCTCGGGTGAGCCGCACGCCTCGCACAGCGTCCCCAGAGGTATGATCTCGCCGCGCTGCGGTAGCGAGTAGGTCTGGTCGCAATCGGGGTAACCCTCGCACCCGGCGAACCGCTTGCCGCTCTTCCTGGCGCGCTTGACGGTCAGGTTCCGGCCGCACTTCTTGCACGGCCCCAGGACCGAGTCCTCCCGGATGCCGTCCCAGACGATGTCCGCGAACTGGGTCTCGGACTCCGTCAGGTGCTCGTAGACGCGCCGCAGGACGTCGCGCGACTTGTCCACGACGTCGTCCTTGCTCGTCCTGCCCTCGGAGATGTCGTCCATGCTCCGCTCGAGCTCGGCGGTCATCTCGTGGGTGGCTATCTCGGAGGCGAAGTCCTTGAGCGCCCTGGCTACCGCCATGCCCGTCTCCGTGGGCACCAGTGGGTCGTCGTGGACGTAGCCCCGGTCGTAGAGGTTCTGGATGATCGAGGGCCGCGTCGCCTTCGTCCCGAGCCCCAGGTCTTCCATCACGCGCAGGAGACGCCCCTGCCCGTAGCGCCCCGGCGGCTGGGTCTCCTTGGCGAAGAGCTCCTTGCCGACGACCTTGATTTCCTGACCCTCCTGGAGCTTGGGCATCTCCTCGTCGGGCCTGCGGCCGTAGGGGTAGACGGCGAGCCAGCCCTCCTCGGTGAGGACCGTGCCGCCCGCGACCAGGGGCTCGCCGCCGCTGGTGAGGCGAACGGTCGTCCTGAGCGTCTTGGCGGGCCGGGAGAGGGTGGCGAGGAAGCGTCGGACGACGAGCTGGTAGATCTTCCACTGGTCGTCCCTGAGCGCCTTCTTGGAGGCGTACCCCGTCGGGTAGATCGGGGGATGGTCCGTGGTCTCCTTTTTGCCCCGCGTCGGCGAGAGCTTCTCGCTCGAGAGCAGCCTCTCGGCGTGCTGCCCCACGCCCTCGACCCGCTTTAGCTGCCCCAGGACTTCGCGGAGTTCCAGCGATCTCGGGTAGACGGTGTTGTCGGTGCGCGGGTAGGAGATGTAGCCGTCGGTGTAGAGGTCCTCGGCGAGGCGGGCGGCGCGCGAAGGGCTGATCCCGATGTTCGCCGCCGCCGTCAGGAAACCGGTCGTGTTGAACGGTATCGGCGCGGGCCGCGTCGCCGACTTCTCCTTGACCTCCTCGACGAGCGCCGTATCGGTTATGGCCTCGTGGGCGGCTCTGGCGGCGGCTTCGTCCTTGAAGCGGCCGGTCGCGTGGCGGGCGTCGAACGCTTCGCCGTTCCGGAGGTTCGCTTCTATCTCCCAGTAAGGCTCGGGGGTGAAGGCGCGGCGCTCGCGCTCGCGTTCGGAGATCAGGACGAGCGTCGGGCTCTGGACGCGGCCCACGGAGAGGAACGCGTTCCCGTAGCGTTTCGTGGCGCGCGAGACCCAGCGGGTGAGCGTCGCGCCCCAGATCAGGTCGATGTCCTGGCGCGCCTCGCCCGCCGCCGCCAGCTCGCGGCTGACCTCGACGAGCTCCTCGAAGGCGCGGGTGACCTCGCCTTTGGTGAGCGCGGAGAAGCGCGACCTCTCGACGTGGTCCATGAGCTTGGGGTTCGCCTCGAAGACGAGCGAGAGCGCCTCGACGCCGATTAGCTCGCCCTCGCGGTCGAAGTCGGTGGCGATGATGACTCGGTCGGCCTTTTTGGAGAGGGAGCGAACCGCGTCGGCCACACCCTTCTCGGAGACGGATTTCAGGATCTCGGCGTCTATGAGGCTCGACGGTTCGACCTTCTGCCAGTTCGAGTACTCCTCGGGGTACTCGGGGTTGAGGACGTGGCCCTTGAGGCCCACGGAGACGCACTCCTCGCCCCCCCACTCGAAGGTGTGGTGCGGGATGGAGCGGTGCTTACCGTCCTTAACCTTGCCTTCGGCGAGGAAACCGGCGATCTTTTTGGCCGTGTTGGCTTTTTCGGAGATGATTAGTCGCATATTGCTTTCGTTTATAGCACACGGCGATGGGGGGCTTCACGCGCCACAACGCCTGGGGAACAGTAGGTGCTAATCATACTACGGCTCGCGCTCCGCCCCGGCGCTGCTCGACCCGGTATGCGTCTCCGCGGTGGCCTCGTCGGCGGCGGACTCGATGGGCTCTCCGATGAGGCGCTGCACCACGAGGAGGCCCGCGATCCCGATCAGCGCCGCGAACCACAGGGTCGCCAGCCGTATCGCGAAGGTCAGGGCGACGGAGAGGCCGCCAGGGAGGCCGGCGACCGTCTTGAACATCCCGGCGAGGCCCGCCTCGGCGACCCCGATGCCGCCTGGCGTGAAGAGGAGCGCCCCCGCGAGCGAGCTGACCGCGAAGATGAACACGACCATCAGGAACGGCGTCTCGGCGCCGACGCCCACCGAGCACAGGTAGACCGCCGCGCACTCCAGGCCCCAACTGCAGAAGGAGATCCCGGTCGCCACCAGGAGCGGCCAGAACGCGAGCAACTCGTTGGACGCCCCGTGGAACGCCCCGACGTGCGGCGCGAGGCGGTCGAGGAGCGGCAGCCTCTCCAGCGCCCTCTCCGCCAGCAGCGAGAGCTGCTTGGAGCGCAGCACGGCGATGCCCAAGACCGTGACGGCGAGGAAGAGGAGCAGGACCCAGGGTCCGAAGCTGAAGGCCAGGGCGCCCAGGAGCCCCCAGAGGACCATGCCGGTGCCGTCGGTGGCCCGCTCAGCGACGACGGCGGGGGCGGTACGCGCGACCGGCGCCCCGGCCACGTCCTTTATGAAGACGCTCTTCAGGACCTCCCCGAGCTTGCCCGGCGAGATCGTCATGGAGAGCCCCGCCGCGAAGATGGCGACGTTATGCGCCGGAGATAGACGCACCTCGAGCAACCTTAAATAATACGCCCAGCGGACGAAGCGCACCACGTAAGATAGGGCGACGAGGCCCAGGATGGCCGGCACGAGGCGGTAGTCGAAGCGCGCGAGCGCCTCCTTCAGGTTATCGAGACCGGAGATGACGGCGAGGGTCAGGTACACGGCGACGCCGAGGCCCAGGGCCAGGACGAGGTTCTTTTTCAGGCGCTTCAAGGCGTCGTCAGACTACGTAGAGGACCGTCATGACCACGGCGATCCAGAGCAGGAGCGTTATCTGCAACGGACGGTCCTGCAAGAGCAGCGTGTCCGGGTTGCCGCCGCCGTCGCGGTGGACCAGCAACATGTACCGGAAGACGCCGTAGACCACGAGCGGGATGCTCGCCATCATCAGCCTGTCGTCGGCGCGGAGGTAAGTGTAGAGGCTGTAGGCGATGATCGTCGCCGAGACCATGATGTTCATCATCTGGTCGAGCATCTCGACCGAGTACTCCCGCAGGTTCTTGCGGTGTACCACCGCCCCGTCGCCAAGGAGGGCGATCTCGTGGCGCCGCTTGGAGAAGCCGAGGAAGAGCGTGAGCAGACCGGTGCAGACGATGAGCCACGGCGAGATCGGCGCCGCGACCGCCGCCACCCCCGCCAGGGCGCGCAACACGAACCCCGCCGAAATACTCATCACGTCCAGGATGGGCGTGTGCTTCAAGATAGGCGTGTAAAGGGTCTGCAAGGCCAGGTACACCAGCCCCGCCAGCGCCACTCCCGGGGCCACGAAGTATCCCAGCGTCAGCCCCCCGAGCGCGAGCAAGGCCGCGTAGGTGGCCGCCGCCCGGGCGGAGATCAGGCCGCTGGCGATCGGCCGGAGGCGTTTCGTGGGGTGCTTGCGGTCCTCTGCGACGTCCAGCACGTCGTTGGCCGCGTAGACCGCCCCCGAGAGCGCGCAGAACGCGACGAACGCCAGAGCCGCCGCCAGGAGGCTCTGCAGCTGCAGAGCCTCCCCCGAGAAGACCACGCCCGCGAGGACGAAGCCGTTCTTCGTCCACTGCTTGGGGCGCGCCAGCCGGAGGTAGGCCGCCAGGAACCCTATCGCTCCGCCTGCTTCCACGAAGGAGGGTTCTACCATACTAGCTGTCAGTTGTCTGTTACCGGAAGCGTGTTCTCACCGAGAACAGTTCTCCCGCGAGTTGAGATAATCTGGGCGTGAACGAGCCCGCTCGCGCGAGTTACCGGATTCAAGCCGCCGCGCCCGGAGAGGTCTTCGCCGCCCTCTCGGACGTGTGGCGCTTCGGGGAGTGGTCGTTCGGCCTGAAGAGCGCCCGCGTGTTGGAGGCGCCGGACGCGGCGCCGTCAGGCCGGCTCGTCGCCGGGAGCACCGTCGAGTTCGTCCTGAGCGCCGCCGGCCTCACCCACCGGGTAGAGAGCTTCGTCACCGACGTCGAGCCCCCACGATTCGTAAGGTGGCGCTACACGAAAGGCGCGATCGGGGGCGGCGGCTGGACCGTCGAGGAGGCCGAAGGAGGCGCGGTATGTATCACGCTCCACACCGACTACGAGGTCAGACCCGCCTGGCTGAACCGGCTCGCCCACCGCCCGTTATTCAGGGGTATAACCGAGGATCTGCCAAGGCGCTCCATGCGCCGCTTCGCCGAATGCCTGGCGGAGGGTTAAGCTACAGGTGCGGCGTTCTCTGAGGGCATCCTGGTTTCCTTAGCCCGATCCCTACTTCACGGGCGTCGCGGGCGCGATCTAGTGTACGGTCCCGAAGTGTCGTAGTGTAGTTTTCCCTCCTCCGGGAAGGTGGTCCGCCACCGCCTCACGACCCGGGCGCCAACCGCGACGCCGACCGCGCGCTGCGCGTGGTGGCGCTCGATCGCCTTCGGCGCGACCCTGCGAACGCAGGAGTACCTCGCCCGGCGCACCTCCTCCGAGGGCAAGTCCAAGAGAAGGAAGCCCCAAGAGGAGCCTCAAGCGCTACAACATCGCTCGCGAGACCTACCGGGTTATCCTGCAGGATGCCAAGGCTTGCGTCCTGCCGGGTTGACGAACATAGGAGCGTCGAGGTCTGGCCCCTCTACATGCGGGGAGGATCTCCAGACCCTTTAGCTTCGGTCCCCGCATAGCTTCTGTAATCCTCGGCGTCGCGCACGCGGGGGGGGGCGTTGTAGCGCAGGGTGCTCCACATGCTCCTCGGCTCGGCCACAATACGCGCCCCCGACCAGGTGGCCGCGATCACCAGTGCCGCGGTCACCAACACCACGTCCTTTACGATGTACTGCGCCGCCAGCGTGGGCGCGTAGAAGGGCCCGGCGAACATTTCGCCGGGAAACAGCACCAAGGGGGATATCGCCCCCAGCATCTGCGCCCCCATGAGCCACACCCCCACACGCAGGAATCTGCCCGTAACGAAGCACAGGCCGATGGCGCACTCTACTGCGGCGATCACCACGAGCCCCGCGCTAGGCGGGACCAGCCCAAAGGTCAGCGCGGTCGTCGTTTGCGTCGCTA
The DNA here is from genome assembly GCA_016781705.1 of Rubrobacter sp. GTDB lineage: Bacteria > Actinomycetota > Rubrobacteria > Rubrobacterales > Rubrobacteraceae > Rubrobacter_F. The sequence goes on along the minus strand of JADDPV010000194.1, from coordinate 195 downwards.
GCTCCTCGATCGGGCTTAGCCCCGGGAAGAACTTGAGCGCGCCGAACACCAGGAAGACGAGGCCCAGGCTTACGCGTAGCAGCGCGATGCTGTTGGCGACCAGCCAGCGGTTGAGGTTGGTGTCCAGTCGGTCGAATCTCTCGAACAAGCTCTGCATGCGCACTCCTTTGGGCCGGGTCTGCGGCCCACTATAAT
>JADDPV010000261.1 GCA_016781705.1 Rubrobacter sp. | reverse complement strand
CGTCGGAAGCAGACTAGCAGAGTCCCGATCCGTCAGACAGGCCCTAGTTCACAGAGAAGCCGAGGGAGTCCCTTCTTCGGCGCCGGAGGGCCGAACCACAAAATCTAGTGGACCGCATAAAAGTCCGCCCGGATGCTTACGGTCAGGAGAGAGGTGACAACCAGGATCCACGAGTCTTGGCGCCGGTTCTTCGCGGCCGGAGCGTGAGGGATGTTGGCAACTAAGCTAATGCCGGTCGAGCTTGCGGGCTACCTCGTTGAGACCGAGGCGGAAGCAGATCGAACGCCCGTGTGGGCAGGTGGCCGGCAGACGGCTATCCAGCCAGCTCTTTACGAGCGCCTCCATCTCGGGGTGAGAGAGCTTGTCGCCCATCTTCACGGCGGAGTGGCAGGCGATGGTGGCGAGGATGTGGTCCTCGCGGCGGCGGCCGGGTCCGGTCCCTCTGGCGGCGGCGAGGGCCTCCTCGAAGGCGCCGGCCACGTCGCGGCCGGCCAGGGTGGAGATGACGCCCGTGATCCTGAAAGAGCTCGGACCGAAACGTTCGGTTTCGAAGCCGTACACGGCGAGCTCCTCCAGGTATCCTTCGGCAGACTCGGCCTCCCCCAGCGAGAGCTCGACGACCTCTGGGACGAGGAGGGCCTGAGTGGTCGGCAGCGAGCCCTCTTCGGCGTCGGTGAGCTTATCGAGGATGGCCCGCTCGTGGGCTACGTGCTGGTCCACGACCCAAAGGGCCTCCCCCGGCTCCTCGACCAGGATGTAGCCCGCCGCGAGCTGCCCGATCACACGCAACTCCTCCGGCGCCTTCCTTGGCAACGCTCCCCGCTCCGGCGGCGGAGCCTCCTGCTCCGCCGCGCCCTCTCCCAAGGCGATCCCGTTGGATGGCCGAGAAGCTTCCCGGAGCTGCTCACGCACCTCGCGCAAGTCGTGCGGTGGCGAAGCCGGCGGCGAATAGCCAGAGTGGCGTTCGGCGACGCGTCCGGCGAAGTCGCCCGAGAAGGGGGGAGTGTGTGGCACGGAGAAGCGTTCCTGGGTGAAGGGGCTCTCCGCCGAGCGTGGGGTGGAGGTGGGGGGCGACGGGCGCCACTCTATCGCCTCGCGGATGGCGGCGGCGACGGCGGCGCGTGCGGCGCGCTCCTCGGAGAAGCGAACTATTTGCTTGGTCGGGTGGACGTTTACGTCGACCTTACGTGGGTCCACCTCGACGCTCAGGGCCACCGGCGGATAGCGCCCGGAGGGGAGCGTCGCCCGATAGGCGTCGTCCACACCGCGGGTCAGGCCCTCGGCACGCACCCAGCGGCCATTCACCGAGACGGTCTGGGAGGCGCGGCTTCCCTCCGTCAGGCTCGGCAGCGCGGCGTAGCCCGAGACCCGGAACGCCCCGGACTCGTACTCCACGCGGCGCATCGCGCGCGCCTTCGCAACGCCGTGTACCTGCGCGAGGCGCTCCAAGAGGTCCTTCGCAGCGGGGAGAGAGAGGTACTCGCGGCCCCCCTCCGCGAGGCGGAAGGCGACGAGCGGGTGCGCGACGGCGAGGTGGGTCAGGACCTCAACGATCGCGGCCCGCTCGGCGCGAGCGCCCTTGAGGAACGCCCTGCGTGCGGGGACGTTGTAGAAGAGGCGGTCGACGAGGATCGTGGTACCTTTAGGGTGCGAGGCGGGGGAGACCTTCGCCTCGCCGCCGCCGTCCACGGCGACCCTCGTGCCGGAGCCCTCTCCGGTCGAGGTCGTCAGGCTGAACGCCGAGACGCTCGCTATAGAGGGCAACGCCTCGCCGCGGAAGCCCAGCGTGGTGACGGTCTCGAGATCCTTGACCGTCCCGATCTTGCTGGTGGCGTGCCTGAGGACGGAGACGGGGGCATTCTCGGGAGACATGCCCGAGCCGTCGTCCCGAACGAGGATGTGGGACGCGCCGCCGTCGCCGAGCTCGACCTCGATGCGCGAGGCGCCAGCATCCAGGGAGTTCTCGACCAGCTCCTTGACGACCGAGGCAGGCCGGTCCACAACCTCGCCGGCCGCGACCTGCTGGGCCACCAAAGGGTCCAGGACGCGGATGCTCGCAACGGCCTCACGTTCAGACACGGGTGGATTCTACACGGCGCGACGCCCTTTCCCACGGTGAGTAGCGCGCCCGCGGCGCGGATGCTCACGGAGTGCGTCTTCGCGTGTACAATCCAGGTCTATGCTTGCGGAGGACGAACGATGAAGGACGACGCCTCGACGAACGGTGGGGAGGCCCGGGAGCCCGGGACGGCGTCGCTGCCGCTCGACGAGGTCGGGCGGCTCGTGGCGCTGTTGACGAGCAGCGGGGTAGGCGAGATCCAGGTCAGGCAAGGAGACCTGGAGATTACCGTCAAGGCGAAGCCGGAAGCCTCGCCGAGCGCCGCCGCGGCGCCTCGTTTCAGTATAGAGACGGAGTCCGTGGAGGTCGTCGAGCCGGGAGCGGGTGCTGCTCTGGCGGCGGAGCGTAACGGGTTGCACGCGGTGCGCTCGCCGGTGGTGGGAACGTTCTACCGGGCGCCGGCGCCCGGCGAGGAGCCCTTCGTCGAGGTGGGCAGCAGGGTTGCGGAGGGGCAGACGCTGTGCATCGTCGAGGCGATGAAGCTGATGAACGAGATCCCCTCGGACGTCTCGGGCGAGGTGGTCGAGGTCCTGGCCGAGAACTCCGACGGCGTCGAGTACGACCAACCGCTCTTCCGCATCAGGCCCACGGCCGGACCCAAAGGTTAGTGCCAAACCGCCGGGGTCCCGGAACGACGTGATCGGCAAGCTGCTCGTCGCCAACCGCGGGGAGGTGGCGCTGCGCGTGATCCGGGCGTGCCGCGAGCTGGGCATCCGCTCGGTGGCCGTCTACTCGACCGCCGACGCCGACTCGCTGCACCGGCTGCTGGCCGACGAGGCGATCTGCATCGGCCCTCCGCCCGCGGCGGCGAGCTACCTGAACGTACCGGCCATCATCTCCGCCGCGGAGTTGACGGGGGCGGACGCGATCCACCCCGGCTACGGGTTTCTCGCCGAGAACGCGCGCTTCGCGGAGATCTGCGAAGCGTGCAACCTCCGCTTCGTCGGCCCCCGCTCCGAAACCATAGCCCTCATGGGCGACAAGGCCCGGGCGCGCACCTTCGCTGAAGGGGCGGGCGTCCCCGTCACCCCCGGCAGCGACGGCCCGTGCCGGAGTGTTATCGAGGTGAAGCGCGTCGGCGCGGAGGTCGGCTACCCGCTGGTGATCAAGGCGACCGCGGGCGGCGGCGGCAAGGGGATGCGTGTGGTTCGCTCCGAGGTCGAGGTCGAGGCGGCCTTCTCCTCGGCGAGCCGGGAGGCGGGGGCGGCCTTCGGCGACGGCTCTGTGTACGCGGAGCGATTCCTGGGGAAGCTCCGGCACGTCGAGACGCAGGTCTTGGCGGACGGCCGGGGCGACGTGGCCGTCTTCCCGGAGCGGGATTGCTCGATCCAGCGCCGCTACCAGAAGCTCCTCGAGGAGTCGCCGGCGCCGGGCCTCTCCAAAGAGGTCCGGGACGGCATGAAGGAGGCGGCGAGGGTGCTGGTCGGGTCTCTGGGGTACGAGGGGGCGGGGACGGTGGAGTTCGTGTGCTCGGGGGAGGAGTTCTACTTTATCGAGATGAACACGCGGCTGCAGGTCGAGCACCCGGTGACGGAGATGGTCGCGGGTGCGGACCTCGTCGCCGAGCAGCTCCGGGTCGCCTCCGGGGAGGGGTTGACCGTTTCGGGGGAGGTGCCGTTCTCGGGGCACGCGATGGAGTTCAGGATCAACGCGGAGGACCCGAGGCGCAACTTCCTGCCCCAGACCGGTCCCGTCGAGTTCTACAACCCGCCGGGCGGCCCCGGCGTCAGGGTGGACTCGCACCTCTACGCCGGCTACAAAGTCGTCCCGTACTACGACTCGCTGCTCGCCAAGCTCGTGGTACACGCAAAGACGCGGGACGAGACTTTGAGGCGTGGTGCTCGCGCCCTGGACGAGTTCGCGGTCACGGGGCTGGAGACGACGCTGCCGCTCCACCTGGCGATATTGGAGGACGAGGAGTTCCGGCGGGGCGGGGTGACGACCGACTTCCTCGCCGGGCGGGAGCTCAGGAGCGACGGAGGGGGGCCGTTAAAGCTCGCCCCAGCCGGCCGACACTCTGCCTGAAGTTGTGATCCGCCCCCTTCTTGCCCTCCTCTCTAACGGGCGGGTTCGGGTCCTCTCCCTTCTCGTCCATGCGTTCGATCCACAGCTCGCGCACCAGGACCTGTAGGGAAGCCACGAGTGGGACGGCGAGGAGCACGCCGACGAGGCCGAAGAGGGTGCCCGTGATCAGGAGCGCGAAGACCACGACCGCCGGGTGCAACTCGACCGCCTGGCTCATCACGACCGGCTGTATGAGGTTCCCCTCGATGGCCTGGATGCCCACGTAGGCCGCGACGACCCACAGGGCGTCCAGGGGCTCCGGCGAGACCAGGGCCAGCATTATCGGCGGGACGACCGAGACCAGCGGACCCACGTAAGGGACGAAGGCGAGCAGCCCGCTGAGTAGCCCCAGGAGCAGCGCGTACGGTACCCCGATGATGGCCAGGGACACCGTGAAGAGCGCGCCGATGATGACCATGGATACGAGTTGGCCCAGGAACCAACGCTGGACCGTCCCGTACAGTTCGCCCAGGACCTCCCGTACCCTCTGCCGCCAACCGGCCGGGAAGAGCGAGACGAAGCCGTTGACCAGAGGCGCCGGCCACGCGACCGCGTAGATGGTCGCTATAAAGATCACGGCACCCAAAGAGAGGATGTTAGCCACGCTCGCGCCCACGCTGGCGACCGTGTAGACCGTACCGCCCGAGAGGAAGCCGCGGGCCGAGGCCAGCAGCCGTTCTGGGTCCGGCTGGAAGAGTCCGGTCTGCAGGTTTAGCCTGCGCTGGAGCTGCTCTATGCGCTCCTGCACGCTGCTCAGCAGCGCCGGGAACGACTCCTGGAGCTGGCGGGCCTGCTCCTCGACGACCGAGCCTAGCCCGAGACCGACCAGTGCGAAGAGGACGACGAGGCACCCGAAGACGATCAGGGTCCCCCAGGTGCGCCCCAACCCCCGGCGCTCCAGGAAGTCCACCGGCCCGCTCACGATGATCGATAAGAGCAGCGTCAAGAGGAAGACCAGCGCCACGACCTGAATCTGGTAGACGAAGTACAGCCCGAGCAAGAGCGCGAAGACCAGCCCGATCCCCGCGTACATCAACCGCCAACTCCGCGCCCCCGAACGCTCCAAAGCCTCTCCTCCGAGAAAACACTCCGCACCCCCAATATTACCCGATGATCGTCCACCGGAGCCGCTCCGCCCCTGCAGGTGGTAATCTTTTACACCCGCGCCGCAGAGCGCGGCGGACCCTGGAGAAGATCCAGATGTGAAGGGAGGGCGTTTGGCGCGAGTGGGCGCGAGAGAAGAGAGGCTCCTCTTCGGCGGCATGGCCCGCTGGGGAGGGGTGGACTTCTTCGGGCCCAGCTACGCCAGCAGCGCCCAGCGCAAGGGCGGCGAGATCTACGTTTGGATCGACTCTTTTAAACTCTGGCAACCGAAAGGCGCTCTAAAGCGCCTCTCCGAGCTGCCCATCCTCCGCTCGGTCTTTTTCTGGGTCCGCATCCTCCTGCAGCTCGCCGGCTCCGTCTGGACCCTTCTCTCCTTCGCCGGCATCATAGCCGTCCTCTGGCTGCTCGTGATCCTCATGGAAAGGGGCACCGACGCCGTCGGCGGGCCCATCGGCGCCGTTCTCGCCTTCTTCGCCGCTTTCCCCATCCTGCCCGTCCTATTCGCCTTCTTCGCCGCCATGAAGTTCACCTCCATCGGCCGCTACCACGGCGCGGAGCACAAAGCGGTGGCGGCATACGAGGAGCATGGTGAGGTGACTCTTGAGGGCGCAAAGGCCATGAGCCGCCTCCACCCCCGCTGTGGCACGAACATCCTCCTCTACATAGTCCTCGCCGCCCTCGCGGACCCGTTCATAGACTGGGCGCCCTACGCCGTGCTTCAGTTCGTCCTCATCTCCGAGGCGTGGTTCGTCTTCGGCAAGACCAAGCCCTCCATCGCCGTCGGCAACTTCGTCCAGAAGTACCTCACTACCTCCGAGCCTGGCCGCAAAGAGCTGGAGGTCGCCGTCGAGTCGCTCGCCGAGCTGTTGCGCGCCGAGCGGGGCGAGCGCGGCGCCGCCAAGGAGCCGGTGTTGGTCCCGGCGCGCTTCTAGCACGCGCGGGGACCGCTTTCGGCGATCAGCCGCCAGCGATCGGCTTCCTGGTCTCGGTTCGCCGCTCGCTCGTCCGCCAAACAGCCCCATCTTGCCTACCGCCTGCTTTGACGAGTTGCCATCCTCCGCCCACGGTCTGGCCGACCGCTCCGCCACCCGCCACGAAGAACCACGGAGATTTGTTGCGCCAGGAGATCTAGCATGGTTCTTGGATCAACCCCCTGTAGTTCACCGTGAGGGGCTCACCTCCCCAGGACCCACGTGTCCTTCATCTTGCCGCCGCTGGAGATGTTGACGACGTGCTTGCCCGGGGCCGCCACGCGCGTCAGCGACCCCGGCACTATCTCGACGACGTCGGGGTCGGTCGGGTCGGGGGCGAGCGCGAGCACCCGGTAGTCGGCGTAGGAGTCCACGAGCCGGAAGCTACCTTCCTCTTCGTTCGCCTCGCAGATGACGTGGGTCGAAAAGTCGATCATCCTTTGGGCGATGTACTCGACTGGGTTTCTCATCACCTGGCGGCGGAACCGCTCGACGGACTCCTCCGATTCTTCCGGCCCGATCATGACCTCCTTGCCCCCGTAGCCGCCCCGGCTCTTCACCACCAGCTCCCCGAACCGCTCCGTCGCGTACTTGCGGTCCTCCGGCACCGCCAGGGACCAGGTCTCGGCGTTCTCGATCAGGGGCTCCTCGCCCAGGTAAGTCCGGATCATCTCCGGGACGAACGCGTACACTGCCTTGTCGTCCACGATCTCGGAGTTCGGCGCGAAGAGGACGTGGACCCTTCCCTCGACGTGGCAATCTATTAGCTCCGGCAGGTCGGCGTAGAGTGTGTCCTCGTCCACCCGTTCGTAGATCACGTCTACCCTGCGCCCCGAAGGCTCGTGTACGAGGTAGCCGTCCCGGTCGAAGGTCAGGTCCTTCGTCTCCGTTAGGATCGCGCCCATCTCCGAGGCGTAAATGTTGTGGTCCAGGTAGAACTGGTCCGCCGGCCCGCTGGAGACCACCGCGAGCGTCGCCTCCGCCCCCTTCGGCGACGCCGCCCGCAGGGAGTCTCCCAGACGCTGGAGCCAGCCGTCCAGAGGGCGAACCGGGAGCGTGCTCGACGCGCCGGGGAAAAAGACCTCCCGGCTCATCTTGCGCCGCCGCGTCATGGCGGCGAGGCCGACCGGCATCTTGGCGTTCTCCTCGATCACGACGTACTCCCAGCCGCCCGTCTGCCCCGCCCGCTCGCTCTCCACGGCCACCACGTCGAAGGCCACCTGCCTGACCGGCACCGGCCCGAAACGATCCGGCACCGTAGTGTCGTAGAGGATGCTCGACTCGATCACCTCGCGCGGCACGACCTCCTCCTTGCCGGCCTGGAGGCGCCGCAGAAACTCGTTGATGGCCCGCATCCTCTGGACGACGCCCTTCTCTAGCCTCTCCCAGTCCGAGGCGGGGACGACGCGGGGGAACCAGTCGGTAGGGTGGGTCTTGTCGCCCTCGACGATACCGAAGCGGTGCTGCTCGTCGAGCAGGAGACCGTGCGCCCGGCGGAGCCTCTCGTTCCACGAGCCGGGGCCCGTCTTCGTCAGCTCCTCGAAGAGGGGCTCGTAGACGGGCCGGGGCTCCCCGCCGGGCAGGAAGACCTCGTTCGTGCCCGGCAGTGTGCGCTCGAATACGATGGGTTTCACGAGACGGGCATTATACTAGCGGCTCGCGGGCATATACACTTCGTCGCCATGGAGACTTAGGAGGCCGCATGACCGAGAGGGACACCAGGAGCGGCAGGACGCAAGACAGCCCGGGGGCTACCGAGCAGCAGCGCGCGCAGAACGCCAAGTCTTTCCTGGCGACGGCCGTGTGCGTCCTGGGCCTCGTAACGTCCGTCGGCGCGGCCATAGCGACGCTCTTCGTCGGGGTTGGCGTGGACATCGTCTCCGCCGGCGCCATCAGTGTTGGCCTGGGCGTGTTGGGCTACTTCCTGGGCGCGGGCAGGCTCGCGACGATGACCATCATAGTCTGCGTCGTCTCGCTCTTTCTCGGCCTCGCCGCCAACCAGGTCATCCCCGGAATCGGGGGCGACGACCGTGAGCTCCCCGCCTCCGAGCCGCGCAGCCAGGAATGAGCGTCGGCCATCAGCGAAAGCTGCAGTGCTGAGCGGCTGAAATGCTGACCAGCTTTCACCGTAGAGAGCCCGGCCCGTGGCCGCTATACTGGCGGGTAGGATGGAGCGGGTGCAGCTTACACCTCCGGGGGAGGATCGGGAGCAGGGCGCGAGGGCCCGGCTCTACGTGCGCTGGATGCCGCACCTGGGCGCCGAGGCGGTCGCCCTCTACGAGCTCTTGCGCGTCCTCCCGGACGTCGGCCAGGACGCGGTGGAGATCGACGAGTTGGCGGAGCTTCTGCGCTCGACCCCGGAGGGTGTCGAGGAAGCCCTGCGCGCGCTGGTTCAGAGCGGGTTCGCGGTCGAGCGTGATGGGTGGCTGGAGGTGCGCGAACGCCCGCCGGTCGCCCACCTCGCAGCCCGGAAGGAGGCTGCTGCGCCCGAGGAGGAGGCCGATAGAACCCTGATCGAGGGGCATCCGGCTGTCCGCGAGATAGAGGTGGTGCGGGCGGAGCCGGAGGGGGTTTCGGCGGACGACTACTTTCGCTACATGGGGACGCTGCCGGCCCCGCACATCCTGGAGTTCCTGAACGGGTATTGCGAGCGCGACGGGATGGAGCCCGCGGCGGTGTTGGAGGCGTTGAAGATCGCCAGCGAGCGCGACGCAAGGAGGGTCGGTTACGTCAGGAGCATCCTGGAGCGGTGGGTCGAGCGGGGCGTCAAGACCGCGTCGGACGTGGAGCGATTCGAGCAGGACCGCAGGTTGAAGCTCGTCGAGGGGAGCGGGGCGGTTCGCGGGGGCGCTTTGAAGATCGGAGAGGGGGTGAGGGGTATTGGAGCGGCTCGGGGATCTGCTGCCCGACGCCGGGAGGGTTACGAGTGGCTCTTCGGCGAGTAGAAGGGCGCCGGGGCGCGAGGCCGGAGACGTTTTGCGGCTGGACGACCAGGTCTGTCCGCACTGCGGCCGGGAGTTGGAGGCGGAGTTCTTCGAGTTCCCTCCGGCGCTCAAGCGCAAGTACGGCAGGACGGGCGAGTGGTATTACCACCCGTGCACGCCCGAGTGCGAGCGCAAGAGCGAGCAGCGCGAGTGGGAGATCATGCGCCGCGACGCCCGCGTCGCCGCGCTGCGCGAGAGGAGCGGCCTGTCCAAGCGCCTCAAGGGCTACACACTCGACAGCTTCAGGCCGATGGTCAGCCCCAACGCCTCGCGCGCGCGCATGAGGGTCGAGGAGTATCTGGAGAACTGGGAGGAGAACAAGGAGTCCGGCAACGGCCTGTACCTGTGCGGCGGGGTGGGAACCGGCAAGACCCATCTCGCGGTTGCCGTGATGATCGAGCTGATAAAAAAGCGGCGGGTGCCGGGCCTGTTCGTGACGGTCCCGGAGCTCCTGGACAACCTGCGCGGGGCCTACAACGACCCCGGTCGCGACATAGACGAGTGGATGGATGCGGTCAAGAACGCCGACTTCCTGGTGCTCGACGACCTCGGGGCCGAGAAGCCCAACGCGTGGGTCAGGGAGCGCATCTTCGTGATCGTCAACCACCGCTACCGCGAAGCCCTGCCGACGGTCTTCACCTCCAACATAGGCCCGAAAGACCTCGCCGAGCAACTCAGCGAGAGGACGGCGAGCCGCATCATAGCGATGTGCGACTGGATCGCTCTGGAAGGCGGAGACTATCGGGAGACCGCCGTCAGGGAAGGGCGCTAAGCCGTGAGGGATGAGTTTCTGATTACGCGGCAAGGCAAGCAATACGTCCTGTTCGCGGGCCTCCTCGACGAGGCCCACGCCCGCGGTCTCAAAGGCATAGACACCGAGCTCCTGCAGGTCCCCACCCCCGAGAACGGCAACGTGGCCGTGGTCAAGGCGACGGTCGAGATGGAGGAAGGCCGCACCTTCAGCGGCATCGGCGACGCGAGCCCCGAGAACGTCGGGCGCGGCATCGTCCCGCACATCATCCGCATGGCGGAGACGAGGGCGAAGGCGCGGGCCTTGCGCGACGCTGTGAACGTGGGCGCGACGGCCCTCGAGGAGCTCTCCGACGGCGACGATGGCGGGGCTCCACCTACGGGCTACCCGGCCCCGCATGGCGTCCCGAGCGCGCCCCAGGAGCCTCGCCGACAACAGGGGGAGGCGTCCCAGCAAGGCGCGACGGGGCCGCGACCGGTGGAGGCCGGCGAAGCCACACCGGCGGAAGAAGGAGCCCCGAACGGGAAGGCTGATGCTCCGGCGAGCGGAGCAGCTGCGCGGCGGGCATCCCGAGGGTCGTCGCAGAAGGCGCGCAAGAGCCAGGTGGACCTGCTGCGCACGCTCGCCGAGGAGTTGCGGGGCGAGAACGGCGTCGCGCGCCTCGAAGGGCGCATCGGCAAGCCCCTCGCCGAGCTCACCCGCGCCGAGGCAGACGAGTGGATCGACAGGCTGACCCCCGCCGAAGGCCGCGAGTAGGGGACGCTCCCTCGGGGAGGGTGTTTCTCCTCACCCTTGTCCTGCTCGCGTGCGTCAGCGCGACGGGCTGCGGGTTCTTGTCCGGCGCGGCCGCCCAGCCGGCGCCCGCGGGGGCGCTGGTCGTCAGCTTTATAGACGTGGGGCAGGGGGACGCCGTCCTGGTCCAGTCCGGCGGCAGGAGCTACCTCGTGGACGCCGGCAAGTCCCAGGAGGGACCCAACGTCGTGGACTTTTTGAGGAGCCGGGGCGTCGCTAATCGACTCGATGGCATCGTCGTCAGCAACCCCGACGCCGACCACATCGGCGGCTTCCTGGACGTGCTCGACGCCTACCGGGTCGCCAACGTCTACGTCTCCGGCGACCCCAAGGGCACCGCGACCTACAACGCCTTCCTGCGCGGCGTGAAGGACGAGGGCTCGAACGTCGTCGAGTCGCGCGCCGGCATGGTCATGGATTGGGGCGGGACGCGGGCCAACGTCATTGCCCCTCCGCCCGGGAAGCTCTTCGGCGAGACCAACGACAACTCTGTAGGCATCCTCCTCACCTTCGGCAGGGCGCGCGTACTCCTGGCCGGGGACGCCGAGAAAAAGAGCGAGGAGTACATGGCTAACGGCCCATACACCGGCCCCTTGACGGT
>JADDPV010000112.1 GCA_016781705.1 Rubrobacter sp. | reverse complement strand
ACAGCTCAAGAAGCCCACCGTTCGGATGGTTCTTGCGTAAGTCCTACCCTTCATTCGAGGCTTGACACCCCACTAGAAGCCTCCCCCGACACCCGCGTCTCCTCGGGGGGCCAGCCTCACCGCCGCCTCCAGAGGCGTCACCGCCGCAGGAAGCGAGCAATGGGAGAAGGAAGAACGCCGCGAGCAGGTGCGGAGCCAAGGTTGCGATGAGGCCGACGCGCTTCTCCTCCAAGAAGGATACTCCTTGCCACTGGTAAGAAAGACGCTTGGGAGCCTGAGTATATAACCGGCGGCCGGATACGGGCGGCGATAACGTACACCGCGACGCCAAACCCGCTCGTGTCATCCGAGGTGCGGCCGGCTGCGTATATTGTATGGTTTGGGCAGTTTTGTCGTAAGCTCGTCTGGCGGCTTGGTCCTCCGGGCGCGACACAGGAAGGCGGCTTTGTTTTGGGCAGGATCCTCCACCCACTCTTTCCGGCGGGATTGCTGGCGCTCTGCACACTGCTGTTCGTCGCGGGTTGCGGCGCGTCTTCGGGCGGAAGCTCGAGCGAGAACCCCGGCGGTACGCAACGGGAAGGAGACCCCGGCGCGACCGGCTCCGCCGAAGCGACTTCGGCGGACGCGACTTCGGCGGATGCGGGACTCGATGCGCAATCCGGAGAACTCGGCAATCCGGCCCTCGGATCGGCGGACGCACCGGTGGTGATGATCGAGTGGGGCGACTTCCAGTGAAGCCAGTGCGCCAAGTTCACCCGTGAGGTCGAACCCGAGCTGGAAGAGCGGTACGTCGAGAGCGGTACGCTGAGGCTAGAGTGGCGAGACTTCCCGTACCTGGGCGAGGACTCGGTCAGCGCCGCCGTGGCCGCCCGCGCCGCGCAGGAGCAGGGCAAGTTCTGGGAGTACCACGACGTCTTGTATGAGAACGGTGGCCCCTACGACGACGCCTCGCTCCTGCGCTACGCCGGGGAGGCGGGGCTGGACGTGGGACGCTTCGAGAGGGAGTACCGGAGCGGACGCTACGAGGCGGTGGTCGAGGAGGTCTTCAGGCAAGGCCAGCAGGCCGGCATCCCGGGCACTCCCGTCTTTTTCGTGAACGGAAGGCCCATCGCCGGGACGCAGAGCGTCGAAGTCTACGCCGAGGCCATAGAGCAGGCGCGCTCCGAGAGCAGTGGTTGAGGCCTCCTTCTTAGCAGCCTTTTTCGGGGGGTTGCTCTCGTTGTTCAGCCCGTGCAGCGCGCTGCTGCTGCCGGCCTTTTTCGCTTATGCTTTCGGCTCCAGGCGGGAGCTGGCCGGGAGGACCGCGGTCTTCTATCTCGGGTTGTGTACGACGCTCGTACCGCTCGGGATGGGCATCTCGGCGGTCAGCTCGTTGTTCTACGGCGAGAGGGAGTCCCTCGTCCTCGTCGCGGGGCTCGTCATTATCGGGCTGGGCGTGTTGCAGATCATTGGCGTTGGGCTCTCGTCGGGGCTGTCCAGGCTGCGGGGCCTGGCCCCGCGAGGAGACTCGGTGGGAACGGTCTACGCGCTGGGGGCGGTCTATGGGCTCGCCGGGTTCTGCTCGGGGCCGATCCTGGGTGCCGTCTTGACCGTCGCCGCCTTCTCCGGGGAACCCCTGCGCGGCGCCCTGCTGCTCGCCCTCTACGCCCTCGGGATGGCCGCCCCTCTTTTCTTGCTGGCCCTGCTATGGGACCGGCTGGACCTCAAGAACCGGCGCTGGCTGCGCGGTCGGGAGTTGGAGATCGGCCCTCTGCGCGTCCACACCGCGAACCTGCTCTCCGGGCTGATGTTCGTAGCCCTGGGCGCGGTGTTCATAGCCTACGAGGGGACGTCCGCCCTGGAAGGCTTCTACGAGCGAACCGGGGCCGCGGGGCTCGCCCTCGCCGCTGAGGAGCGCCTGGGCACGGTAACGTGGGGCATCCCGGATTGGCTCGCGCTGGCGGTCCTGGCGGCACTCTCGCTGGCGTTCCTCGTCTATCGTAGGGCCTCGCGCCGGAGGTCCAAAGGTTTCTCCGGAGCGGACCAGCGCCGGTAGCGGGACGAGGGTCCGCCTCAGCCGCCCGAAGCGTCTACCGGGAGGCTGAGGTAGAGGACGAAACGACGGAGGACGAGCTCGAGGTTACCACGTTCGTCGTGCCGGACGAGGTCGTCGAGTAGGAGACGCTGCCATTTTGATAGGTGATGTTCACGGTGCTACCCCCGCCGGTCGTACTCTGTACGGAGCGTGCGCCGCTAGCGGCGAAGACGACCTTCAGGGTACCGTCGGGATCTTGTTTTTGGATCTCGCACTCGATACCGTCCCCGTCGAGGGTGAAGGTGTAGTGTGCGGGAGCCTGGCCGCTTATCTCCCTCTCCTCACCGCCGACGAAGCACGTCCCGGAGAACTCCGCCCCCCGCGTGCCCTCCAGGTTAAGCACGGCCTCGCCGGAGGCAGGCTCGCGAGCGCCGGTGTCCGCCGCGGCCGCCTTCTCGGCCTGGGCCGCCGCATCGTTCACCGCTGCCTGCGTCACGCGGTGATCTTCTTACCGATGTTTCCGGGCCACGCGATGGCTCCGTCCGCCAGCACCGCGAAGGCGATGGACACCAGGGCAACCGCGATCGCGCGTCCGGCAAGTCCTGCTCTCATGGTCCTCTCCTTTCCGCCTCTGCGTCGAAACCTTGAGAAGATCGTACCCGCCGTCGGTTAGCGACGCGTTAGTCGCGGGTTAAGGCAGGTTAAGAAACGCCCCGCCGCGCAGGTCAAGCGTTTGCGCGCGGGGATCGCATCCTTTACCGAAACTTTGCCGGCGAACAACGGCACCTTCGCAACAAGGGGGAATCATATCTGGCGACGCCAGGCACGCGTCCTTACCGTGTAAGGAGGCGCGTTCGCATTGAACGCACCAGCAGAGGACGGACGGGTTTCGCACAGGACCGTGGCCTCGCACGGCCCTTACGCCGGGGCTAGGGAGGCGGTGGACCATCTCTCCGAAGAGGAGTTCCCGGTGGAGCGGGTACGCATTGGCGCCTCGTGAGCCTGCGGTTAGTCGAGCAAGTGACAGGCCGCATCGGGTATAGCCGGGTGTGCTGGGCGGGCTCTCCTCCGGTGCCTCCGTCGGCGCCCTGCTCGGCTTCGTTCTTGGGTTCTTCAGCCCCGTGGAACCGCTCGTCTCGCACCTCCTCGGCCGATGGTAGCCGGCTCCTGTACGATTCGGAGCGCGGCGAGATCTTCGGCCTTATGGACCCCTCGGGCGCGGGCAAGAGTACCGTCTTGAGGACCCTGACGGGCTATCTCTCACCTCCGACGGGGAAGTCGAAGTGCTTGGGCGTCCACCGGCGGCGTTCGGCAAAGAGGATAAGCGCCAGGTAGGGTTCATGCCCCAGGGCTTCGTGCTCTACGGTCAGTTCTCCGTGCGCCAGAACCTGAACTTCGTCGCGGGGATCTACGGCCTGGGTTTCCGGGAGCGGAGGCGCCGGGTGCGCGAGGCTCTGGGGTTCGTCGAGCTGTGGGGGCACCGGCGCAAGGCGGCGGCGAATGTCTCCGGCGGGATGCAGCGCCGGCTCCAACTCGCCGCCACCATCGTCCGACGAGCCCGCGGCGAACCTCGATCCGATCCTCAGGCGCCGCTTCTGGGAGGAGTTCCGAACTTTGAGCGAGGGCGGCCGCACGCTCTTCGTCACGACCCGGTACGTCGGTGAGACCGAGCTGTGCGACCCGGGTGGGTCTCCTGTTGGGCGGCAGGCTCATCGCCGTCGGCACACCCGAGGAGCTCAGACGCGAGGCCTTCGGCGGCGAGGAGATAGAACTGGTCCTGGTCGGTTACCCAAGCGACCTCGCCGGTCATCTGAAAGCGATCGAGGAGATCGGGCACTCCGTCGAGGTCCGCCAAGAGAGCGGTTTCGGGGGATCGAAAGCCGCGTCCAGCTCCTCGTGGACGATGCCGACCTCCGGCTCCCGAAGGTCCTCTCGACCCTCGACGGTGGCGCCGCCGGCGCCCCCAAAGCCTCCTTCGACGAGTTCTTTTTCCGGCTGGTGGAGAAGGCGGGCGGAGAGGAAGCCGCCGGCTAGGGCTCCTTCTCGCCCTGGGCAAGCTTGCCGCCGGCGGCGTCCCCCTCTTTCTCGGCAGGCTCCTGCTGGGCGTCGAGGCCGACGAGGACGGAGGCGATCGAGGCGATAAAGTACGAGAAGATCCCGACGGCGTAGAGCATCAGGACGAAGCCCAAGACGCGCCCGGCGGCCGTCACGGGGTAGAGCTCGCTGCCGACCGTGGTGACGAGGGCGGCCGACCACCACAGGGCGTCCCCGAAACCCTTTATCGTGGAGCCGGGGGTCTCGGCCTCCAGGGCGTAGCCCGCGGCGGCTCCGATCAGGACGACCAGAACGGAGACGAGGGCGAGCTGGCCCAACCGGCGGCGGCGCAGCAGCACGACCGCCGCCCCCGAGCCCCGCCCGCCGAAGACCAGGAGCCGGAAGACGGGGAGCGCCCGCGTCAGCCGCAGGATCTGCAGCAGCCGCAAAAAGCGCAGGAAGGGGACCAGGAGGACGATCACGTCCAGGGGGTGGCTCTTGATGTAGGCGCGCTTGTCCGGCGCCAGGGCGAACTTCGCGGCGAACTCGGCGAAGAACAGGCCCCAGAGCGCCCATCCCAGGACCGCCAGGCGCGCGTCCCACGGCTGCTCCACGTCACCACCGATCTCGATCACGGCTATGAGGACCATCAAGACGGAGGCCAGGGCGAGGGGTAGATCGAGGTAGCGGTCCAGCCGCTCGCGCAGGCTCTCCCGGAGCTCGGGGGCGTCCCGGAGCTTCCGCGGTTGGTCTTCGGGCGTCGCGCTCATGGCCGTCGTGGTTCCCGACGCGTCCCGAGCGCAAACGGCGGGAGGCCCCCGGAAGGCAACTGTGCAACACGGCCGCAGCTCCAGGCCATACGGGGCATTTCGTGTGCTCGAAGCTCGGAGGTGCCCTACTACGCCGCGAACTGCGATTCGTGGAGGCGGCGGTAGGCGGAGGGGCGGGACAGGAGCTCCTCATGGCTCCCCTCTTCCAGGACGCGGCCCCGTCCCAGCACCAGGATGCGGTCGGCGCGGCGCACGGTGGAGAGACGGTGCGCGATCACCACGGAAGTTCTCCCCGCCAGGAGCCGCCCTAAAGCCCCCTCGATCCTGACCTCCGTCGCCAGGTCCACGCTGCTCGTGGCCTCGTCCAGGACGAGCAACTGGGGATCGGCGAGCAAGGCGCGGGCGAAGGAGACGAGCTGGCGCTCCCCCACGCTGAGCCGGCCGCCCCGCTCCCGGACCTGTGTCTCGTAGCCCCCCGGGAGATGCCGGATGAAGTCGTCGGCCCCGACCGCCTCGGCGGCGGCGGCGACCTCCTCGTCCGTCGCGCCCGGACGGCCGTAGCGAATGTTGTCCCCGATCGTGCCGGTGAAGAGGAACGTATCCTGCAGCACCACCCCCATGTGCCGCCGTAAGGACGAGCCGCGTATCCCGCGCAGGTCCTTTCCGTCCACCCGGACCTCGCCCTCCGTCGGGTCGTAGAAGCGCGAGAGCAGCTTGACGATGGTGCTCTTCCCCGCGCCCGTCTCGCCGACTATAGCCAGCGTCTCGCCGGGCCGGATGCGCAAGCTCACGTCCTCCAGCACCTTCTCCCCGTCGCCGTATGCGAAGGAGACGCCGTCGAACTCCACGTCGCCGCGCAGGGTCTTCATCTCCTCGGCGTCCGGCGGGTCGGCGCGGTCGGGGTCCGTGTCGAGCACGGCGAAGACCTTCTCCAGCGAGACGAGCGTGCTCTGGAGGTTGGAGTAGAGTTGGCTGAGCTGCTGGATAGGTTGGAAGAACATGCTCAGGAGGCCCACGAAGGCGACCAGCTCGCCGACGGTCATCCCGCCACCCACCACGCGCAGGCCGCCGTAGAGCAACACGACGGCGAGGCCCAGCGAGCCCAGCAGCTCGACGCCCGGGAAGTAGACGGCGCTCAGGAGGGAGGCGCGGGCGTTGGCGCGGCGGTAGTTGCGGTTGCGGCCGGCGAACTGGTCCGTGTTCTCCCGCTCGCGGGTGAAAGCCTGCACGACGCGCATCCCGGAGACGTTCTCCTGCAGGTACGCGACCACCTCGGCCATCGCCTCGCGCGCCGCGCGGAACGCCTTCCAGCTCTCCAGGCGGAAGACCGCCGTGCCGGCGAGCATGACCGGCAATATGGTCGTGACGGCGAGGGCCAGGCGCCAGTCAACGAAGAAGATCGCGACGAAGACGCCTATAAGGGTCAGGCCATTCTTGACCAAGTTCTGGACGCCGTCGTTGAGGAGGGTGTTGAAGTTCTCGATATCGTTAGTGAGGCGGGAGATGATCCAACCCGCCTTCTGCTCGGAGTAGAACCGAAGGCTCAAGGACTGCAGATGCCCGAAGAGGGCGTTCCTGAGGTCCAGGATCACGCGCTGCCCCACCCACCCCATCCCGTAGGTCTGAGCGTAAGAGAGCACCCACGTCGCCACGTTGACCGCGACGTACAGCCCCACCATCCAGTAGATTACGACGAGCGACCCCGCCACGAGCCCCTTGTCTATCGCGTACCCTACGATCAGAGGCTCCGCGAGGCTCGTCGCCGTCGCCAGCACCGCCACGAGCCCCAACACCAGGAGCCGCCCCCGGTACGGCCCCGCGAACGCGAAGAGCCGCAAGAGGGGGAAACGCAGCAGGTAGCCCGCGGCCCTGGCCTTCAACCGCCTCACGCCGGCACCTTCTCCGGGCTACCCTCGTCGTCGCCGTACATCGCGCGGTAGTGGCCGCCGGGCCTGCTCAGAAGCTCCTCGTGCGTCCCTGACTCGACGACGCGGCCCCCGTCCAGGACGACGACGCGGTCGGCGAGCAGGATCGTGGAGAGCCGGTGCGCGACGATGAGCGTGGTGCGCCCCGAAGACGCTTTCAAGGTGCCGCGCAGGGCCTCCTGGATGGACTTCTCCGTCTCGGCGTCCACACTGCTCGTCGCGTCGTCGAGGAGGAGTATCTCGGGGTCTTTCACGAGGGCGCGGGCGATGGCGACGCGCTGCTTCTGGCCACCCGAGAGGGTGATGCCCCACTCACCGACCTGCGTGTCGTAGCCCTCGGGGAAGCGGAGGATCTGCTCGTGTATCCCCGCTACCTTCGCCGCCTCCTCGACCTCCTCGCGCGTCGCGTCCGGCTTGCCGAAGGTGATGTTCTCCCAGACCGTCGCCGAGAACAGGAACGTCTCCTGCGGCACGAACCCGACGTTGCGCCGCAAATCCTCGAGGTCCATCTCCCGGACGTCCGTCCCGCCCACCCGTACCGCGCCTTCGTCCGGGTCGTAGAAGCGCGAGATCAGGGCCAGCAGCGCGGACTTCCCCGAGCCCGTCGCCCCCACCACCGCGACCGCCTCACCCGGCTCGACCGCGAGGCTCACGCCCCGCAGGACCGGCTGGCCTCCGGGACCATCAGCGTCGTAGGAGAACCGGACGTCCCGGAACTCGACGCCGGGCGCGCCGGATTCGCCTCGGGGGAACGGCTTCGCTCCTTCCTCCGGCGGCGCCACCTCCGGCATCTCGTCGAGGATCTCGAAGACGCGCTCGCAGGCGGCGAGGGCCCTTTGTCCCTGGTCTATGACCATCCCGAAGCCCTGCATCGGCCAGACGAGCTGCATCAGGTAGAGCTGGAAGAGGGCGAACTCGCCGACGGTGAGGTTGCCCTCGACCACGGCCCGGCCACCGAAGAGGATCAGGAGCGCGATGGAGGTCGCGGGCAGGAAGCTCATCCCCGGGATGTAGAAGGCCCTGAGCCCCCTGGCAGCCATGGTCTCGTTGAGGACACCCTCGGCGCGGTCGCCGAACTGCCCCTTCTCGAAGGGCTCGCGGGAGAAGCTCTTGACGACCCGGATGCCGGAGACGTTCTCCTGCACGGCGGTGGTCAAGTCGGCGAGCTTCTGCTGGACAGAGCGGAAGATGGGGTGGACCTTGCTCGCGAACCGCCACGCCGCGAGCGCGAGCAACGGCATCGGCGAGAGTACGATAAGCGCCAGCAGCCAGTTCAAGTACAGGAGCACCGCCGAGACGACGGCGAGCGTGAGCAGGCTGATGAACAGCTGGAACATCCCCCAGCCGACGAAGAAGCGTACGACGCGCAGGTCGTTGGTCGCCCGCGAGACCAGTTCCCCCGTCGAGGTCCGGTCGTAGAAGCCGTGGTGCAGGCGGAGCATCCTCTCGAAGAGCGCCTCGCGCAGCCGGTACTCGACGACGTGACCGAGGAGGTTCGTCGCGTAGCGCCGCCCGAACCCGAAGAGGAAGCGCACCAGCGCGAGCCCGAGGATGCCCCAGGCCAGCGGCCACAACAGGTCCGGGTCGCGCGGGCCGTCGGGCGGGAAGGCTCGGTCTATCCCCTCCTTGACGAGCCAGGGTATCGTGATCCCCGCGAGCGTTACGCCCACGGCGCACGCCACGCCCAGCGCCAGCAGGTGCCGCCGGTCCCCGGTGAAGAGCATCAGCCTGTAGAAAGTCTTTAGCACGACCGCTTCCGGACAGTAGTTTGTACGATGGAGACGGCCGCGGGAAGCCCCAACGACCGCACAACGCACAAAGGATTCTATACCCGCTCCCGCATGTAACAAGCTGGTATAACCCGGCGGTGCGCGGCGGCTACGTTCACGGTTAGGCTCTCCTGACGAAGGACGACCAGGAAGAGCAAGGCGCGGAAGTCCTGATGCCCGGGACGACCTGTGACGTGGGCTCGACGATCGGCCGGCGAAGAGAACATACTTTTCCCTTGACAAATCAAATTTTTTTGATGAAAATAGAGTCGATAGATTCTGACGACGGCTGGGGCTGGTGGGGGCGGAAGCCTCCTCGGGGCCGTGAAGGAGGTAGGGTGCTGGTGAGCGAGGATCTGCGGGAGCGGGTCAGGAGGCGGTACGCCGAGGCCGCGCGAACCGTTCGGGAGGGAACAAAGGAAGGCGGGGCGTGTTGTGGAGCTGCGGCGTGCTGTGATTCCGGAGAAGCCTCGCGGGCATCGGAGTTCGAAGTGGCTCACGGGGGCTACTCGGAGGCAGAGAAGGGGGAGCTGCCGCGGCTCGCCGCCGATGCCTCATTAGGCTGTGGGAACCCGGTGGCGCTGGCGACCCTCTCACCCGGCGAGGTCGTCCTGGACCTGGGGAGCGGTGGCGGCATAGACGTGCTGCTCTCGGCGCGACGGGTGGCGCCCGGCGGGAAAGCGTATGGGCTGGATATGACCGGCGAAATGCTGGCCCTGGCGCGTGAGAACCAGCGCGAGGCCGGCGTGGAGAACGCCGAGTTCCTCGAAGGGGAGATAGAGAGCATCCCGCTGCCCGACGACCACGTGGACGTCGTCGTGAGCAACTGCGTTATCAACCTGTCCACGGACAAGCCGCGCGTGATCGGCGAAGCCTTCCGGGTCCTCAAGCCTGGCGGCCGGTTCGCCGTATCCGACGTGGTATTCCTGGGGGACAAAGGCGGGCTTCCGGACGGGGTGGTGCGCAGCGTGGAGCTGTGGTCCGGCTGCATCTCCGGGGCTTTGGAGAAATCAGGGTACGAAGCGCTGCTCGAAGAGGCGGGGTTCGAGGACATCTCGGTCGATGCCACGCACATTTACGAGCCGGAGCGGATGGGAGACTACCTCGGCCCGGATGGCGTGGAGGCGTTGCGAACGGTGCCTGTCGCGAGCGCCTTCGTCCGGGCCCGGAAGCCGGTAGGGTAGGAGGTGGGTCGTGGTTCAGAAGATCGAGGTTCAGGAAAGGGAGCCCACGCACGAGGCCGGCGAGGCCGAGGAAGAGCGCGTAGCGAAGCTCGTTGCGCTGGGCCGGGCACTCTCGGACCCCATCCGGGTTCGGATGCTCGGGATGATGGCGGCGGCGGCGCGGACCGGGCGGGGCTGCTGCGGGTTGCCGGATCTCGGCGTCCCCGCGAGGGACGAGGACCAGGGCATCTGCGTCTGCGAGTTCGAGGACCACTTCGGGATGGGCCAGTCGAAGGTCTCCTACCACGTCCGCAAGCTCAAGGAAGCCGGGCTCGTCGAGGAAGAGAAGCGCGGAAAATGGAGCTTCTACTCCCTGAACCGTGAGGCCGCTCGCGAGCTCCTGGGCGAGGCCGAAAAGCGCCTCTTGGCCGGGTAACGAACGAAATGGCTGGCAGGGCGGCAGGATGAGCATCCGCGTTGGGTCTATGCGACGGAAAGATTTGCCGGAGATCCTGGTGCTGCTGGAGGAGTGCGGACTGCCTTCGGATGAGCTGGAGGAGCATCTGGCGACAGTGCTGGCGGCCCAGGAGGGAGAGCGGGTCGTGGGGAGCGCGACCCTGGAAATCTACGGTACCTCCGCGCTGCTGCGTTCCGTCGCCGTCCAGGAAGGTCTGCGCGACAAAGGGCTAGGCCAGCGCCTCATCCGCCCGGCGCAGGGAAAGCCTCTGCCGACGAGGTGAGGCGCTACGCGGCCGAGTTCGTCGGCACTTTTCTCCTGGTCTTCGCCGGTCCAGGAGCGGTGGTCGTGAACGAGGTCTCCGGCGGGAGCGTAGGCTCGCTCGGGATCGGCCTCTCCTTCGGCCTCGCGGTCATGGCCGCCATCTACTCGATAGGGCACCTCTCCGGCGCCCACATCAACCCCGCCGTCACCGTCACCTTCGCGCTTACCCGTCACTTCCCCTGGTCACTAGTTCCTGGCTACGTGGTCGCCCAACTCGCCGGCGCATGCGCCGCCAGCGCGACCCACCTCTTACTCTTCGGCGACGTTGCCTCTTTGGGCGCCACCGTGCCCTCCGGCTCGCCCCTCCAGGCGACGCTCCTAGAGTTGATCCTTACCCTTTTCCTCATGTTCGTCGTCTCGGCGGTCGCTACCGACGTGCGCGCTGTGGGAGGGGCCGCGGCCATAGCCATCGGCGGCTACGTCGCGCTTGCCGCCACCTTCGCTGGACCTATCGCCGGCGCCTCCATGAACCCGGCCCGTTCCTTCGGGCCGGCGCTCATGAGCGGAACCTGGAGCGCCCATTGGACCTACTGGATCGGCCCGGTTCTTGGCGCCACATTAGGTACGTTGCTCTACCGCTACGTGCGCGCCGCCAGTCCCCCAGAGCCCGACACCAAGCCCGCAAAGATAGGCTGAAAGGCCAGCCGCCAAACCACGCGTGATATGGGATCGGCTGAAGCGGACCGGGCGGCGTCGCGCTCCGGGATGCGAGCGCGTAACCTTCGGCCGCGGTTGCTTCGAGTTATGGAGAGGAGTTCGAGGATGTCGAAGTTGCTTCTGATAGGCGGGTTGTTCGTCTTGGCCGGGCTGTGCGAGATCGGGGGCAGCTATCTAGTCTGGGTCTGGATACGGGAGAGCAAGCCGCTGACGTGGGCGATTCTGGGAGCGGTGATCCTGGCCCTCTACGGCGTGGTAGCTGCCCTGCAACC
>JADDPV010000151.1 GCA_016781705.1 Rubrobacter sp. | reverse complement strand
ATGAAAACGGCTGAATTACAGGTCAAAATGTGCTTGCCACGGTTTCCGGGCCAGCGTTCCTCCTTTCCCACCTACCCACCCTTGGACGCTGGCCTGTTATCTCTTTTTCGACGGGCTTCCGTGACGCACCCCTGCGTGAGAGTTGGGGTGTCATGGCTCTCTAGGACGCCGTTTCCGACGCGTTCGGTTCCTCGCCCGCGAGCACCTGTCGGATGACCTGCGCCTGGTGCCGCGCTTCACGCGCGCGCTGCTCGAAGCGCGCCGCCGCGTGCTCGTGCCCTTGCTCGCGCGAGCGTTGGGCCAGCCTGTCGGACATCATCGCGCTCTCCTCCAGGGTGTTCAGCGCGACGTACAGCGCGCTCTCCATCGCCTCGGACTTCTCGTCCAGCATGCTCTCGGCGGTGTAGGCGTGTCCCACGCGGCAGCGGAATCGGACGAGGTCGTCATCGCGGATCTCGAACAGGGGGCCGGTGCACTCCGGACAGGTGTAACGGGAGAGCTCCCCAAGCCGCCCGTCGCTGTCCATGGCGGAAGGGTCGAGCCCCGCGATCTTCGATTCGAACTCCGTGTCGTCCGGCACGGGGTACTCTCCTTTCCCTCCTATGGGCTCGCGGGAGAGGCGGTCCAACAGGGCTCCCATCTCGTCTATCGGCAGGCAATAGTCCACGTCAGCGTACCTCAGGGCACTCTCCGGCATCCCGGAGAAGAGCGCGTCATTCGGATCCTGGACGATCGCCACGCCTCCGCGGCGCTTGACGGCCAGCAAGCCCGCGGTCCCGTCGTCGCGGGCGCCCGTCAGGATCACGCCCACCACCCGGGGGCCGTGCGCGACGGCCGCGGTGCGGAACAGTGGGTCCACCGCCGGCCGGTGGCGGTTCTCCTTGGGCCCGCGCGTCAGGCGGACCCGGTCGTCCTCGATCAGGAGATGGAAGCCGGGCCGCGCGACGTAGATGCGCCCGGGCCTTATCTTCTCCCGGTCCTGGGGGTTGACAGCCTCGAGCGGCCCGGCGCGATCCAGAATGCGGGCCAGGACGCTGGACGTCTCTTCCGGGAGGTGGACGACAACGAACACCGCCGCCGGCAGATCCGCGGGCAGATCCCCCACCAGCTTCCTCAGAGCCTCGATCCCGCCCGAAGAGGCCCCGATCACCACCACGTCGTGCCCGTCCAGAACCCACGCTCCGTTCGCATCCGCTCCGCGGAAGACCGATCTCCCGTCGCTGGCGCGAATGTTACTACCCGCCAGCCCCCCCGGCCACACGCCCCGCCGCCGCCGCGGCAATCGCCGGCGGCGATTGCCGCGGCCGGCCATGCCTCTTATAATCGTTTTCGCGTCGAGGAGTCGCTCGTCGCGAAAACGCGGTGGGTAGTAGGGGGCGCGTTGCCGGAAAGCGGTACTGATTCGTTCTCGCATCTGGTGGTCGTGGGTTCGTCGGCCGGGGGCATAGAGGCGCTCTCGCAGCTGTTCTCGAACCTGCCGGTGGACTTCCCCGCCCCGATCGTCGTCGCCCAGCACCTCGACCCCGACCGGGAGAGCCACCTGGAGGAGATCCTCTCGCGCAGGACCAAGCTGCCCGTGAGGACCGTCACCGACCACGAGCCCTTGAGGGCGGGCGTGATCTTCGTGGTGCCCGCAAACCGACACGCGAACGTCACCGACAGCGAGATAGACCTCCGGGTGGACTCGGCCGGGCGTCCCAAGCCCTCCGTGGACCTCTTGATGAGCAGCGCCGCCGAGAACTTCGGGGAGCGCCTGATCGCGGTCGTCCTCAGCGGCACCGGCACCGACGGCACCGAGGGGGCCCGCATCGTGAGGCGGGCGGCACGGTCATCATCCAGGACCCGGAGACCGCCAAGTTTGGCGGTATGCCCGGCTCGCTCGCCCCGAACACCGTGGACATCGTCGCGGGCCTCGACAGGATCGGGGCGGTTTTGGGGGATCTGCTCTCGGGTGTGGAGGTGCCGGAGGGCAGGCCGCAGGCCGAGGAGCGGCGGGCCCTGGAGCGGTTCTTGGAGGGCCTGCGCGAGCATCACGGCGTGGACTTCACCAGCTACAAGGTGCCGACGATGATGCGGCGCCTGAAGCACCGGATGGTCGCAACCCAGACGCAGAGCATAGAGGACTACGCCGAGTACCTGCGAGGGCACCCCGAGGAGTACCGGCAGCTCGTCGACTCCTTCTTGATCAAGGTGACCGAGTTCTTCCGCGACCCCGAGCCCTTCGACTACCTGAAGGAGGAGATCCTGCCCGGGCTCATAGAGGAGGCACGGGAGGCGGGCCGCCAACTGAGGATATGGTCGGCCGGCTGCGCCACGGGCGAGGAGGCCTACACCCTGGCGATCTTGCTCTCCGAGATTCTGGGCAACGAGGCGGGGATCTCTAACGCGCGCGTCTTCGCCACCGACGTGGACGCGGACGCCGTCAACTTCGCCCGGCACGGGGTCTACCCGCCCTCGGCGCTCTCGAACCTCTCCGAGGAGCAGATCGAACGCTACTTCGACCGGGAGAGTGGCCAGTATCAGGTCAGGAAGTCGGTGAGGAGCATGATCGTCTTCGGCGAGCACGACCTGGCGCGCCGCTCCCCGTTCCCCCACATGGACCTGGTGGTGAGCCGCAACGTCCTGATCTACTTCACCACCGAGCTGCAGCGCAGGGCGTTGCAGCTCTTCGCCTACTCCTTGCGAGACGGCGGCTACCTGGTCCTCGGAAAGGCGGAGACGACCTCCCCCCTGGGCAAGTTCTTCGAGCCCCAGCACCGGAGCCACAAGGTGTACAAGCGCACCGGCGAGCGGTTTTTGATGCTGCCGACCGTCCCGATGAGCCCCACGCCGGCGCCGCGGGCGAGGCCGGAGCACGGCAGGTTCGCGCAGCATCACGGCGCCCGCGTCCCCCTGAAGCCGCAACGCGACCTGCGCGGGCGGGTGCGCTCCGCGGAGGAGGGCCTCCTCAACCAGCTGCCGGTGGGCGTGGTGCTGGTAGATCGCAAGTACGACATAAGGGCGATCAACACCGCCGCCCGGCGTCTGCTCTCGATCCACGGCGTCGCCGTCGGTGAGGACCTCCTCCACCTCCTCCAGAACGTGCCGTACGCGGAGGTGAGGAGGGCGATAGACGCCGCCTTCAGGGACGGGGAGGACGCCGACACTGGGCCCTTCGCCATTCAGGACGCCGCCACCGGGGACGCCAGCCACCTCCGGCTGGTCTGCCGCCCGATGCGGGCCGAGGGCGAAGGGGGGATGACGCGGACCGTGGCGATCGTGGTGAACGACCTCACGGAGGCGGCGCGGACCACGCGCGAACTGGAGGAGCGACTCGAAAGCGTCCAGGCCAACCTCGAGCGGCTCAGGCGCGACTCGGAGGCCGAGGCGGCGCGCCTGAGGGGCCAGAACGAGCGCCTCGTGGAGGAGAACCGCCGTCTCGAAGGGGCCAACCGGGAGCTGACCGAACTCAACCAGGAGCTCCAGATCGCCAGCGAGGAGGCCATGATCTCCGCGGAGGAGGCGCAAGCCGCCACAGAGGAGGTCGAGACCCTCAACGAGGAGATGCAGGCGACCAACGAGGAGCTGGAGACCCTCAACGAGGAGCTTCAGGCGACGATCGAGGAGTTGAACACCACAAACGAGGACCTGCAAGCCCGCAGCGCCGAGCTCCAGGAGCTGGCCCGCGCCCGCGAGGAGGAGCGCCGGTCGGCCGAGGCCTCGCGCAGGCGCCTGGAGGCGATCCTGGGGTGCATAGGCGACGCGGTGCTGGCCGTGGACGCCGAGGGCAGGGTGCTGTTCACTAACGAGGTCTTCCGGGAGACGTTCGGGGACGGCAAAAAGGCGAACCCGAACGGGCCTCCAGGTTGGGCGACGTCGTGCCGCTGGACGAGAGCGGCGATAGGCTCCCGCCGGAGAAGACGCCGCAGGCACGGGCGGCTCGGGGCGAGACGTTCGAGATGCGGTTCGCCGTCGAAGGGAGAGACGGGACGCGGCGCGTGTTCGAGGCTCGGGGGCGACCCATGGACGGCCAGGCAGGCGGGGGCGGCGGCGTCGTGATCCGGCGGGCCGAGGAGGCTTAGGTGCGCGGCCGAGAAACGCTCGTGGATACGGACCGCCGGGACCTGGAGATCGAACGCCTCAAGGCCGAGAATGAACGTCTGCGCAAACGCGAGAGGGCGGCGCGCGCCGAGGCGGAGAGCGCGAAGAGGCACTTCGCGGAGCTCACGGCGACCAGCAGGAGCTTCGCCGCCTCGATGCGCAGCGGAGCACAGGAGCGCAAGCAGCACCGGCGCCGCCTCGCCGCCCAGCTCGCCGTGATCCGGGTCCTCTCGGTGCCCCGCGACCTCCACGAGGCGGCGCCGCAGGTTTTCGAGGTCCTCGGGGAGCGTCTGGGCTGGGAGGTGGGCGCGCTGTGGACCGTGGATGGGGACGTGCTGCGCTGCGCCGGGAGGTGGCGCTGCGCTGGCGCGCCGCCCGGCGCCTTCGAAGAGGCGTGCGAGGGGTCGAGCTTCCGGCGCGGCGCGGGGCTGCCGGGGCGCGTCTGGGAGAGGGGCGAGCCGGTCTGGGTCGAAGACGTCGTGGAGGACCCCGACTTCACGCGCAAGGAGGCGGCGGCCGAGGACGGCCTGCACGGGGCCTTCGCCTTCCCCATCGCGGACGGCGGCCTCGTCGGCGTCTTTGAGTTCTTCCGCCGGGAGGTCCTGCCACCCGACGAAGACCTGCTGCGCACGGCGGCCCTTATAGGGAAGCAGATTGACCAGTTCGTCGAGCGCCGGCGGGCGGAAGAAGCGCTGCGCGAGAGCGAGGCGCGACAGGCCTTCCTGCTCGCGCTCAGCGATCGGCTCCGCCTCCTGTCGGACCCGAAGGAGGTCATGACCGCGGCAGCCGAGACGCTCGGCCGGCAACTCGGCTTGTCGCGGGTCGGTTATTGCGAGGTCGAGGCGGACGAGGACACGGTTGTCGCGGGCGGCGAGTTCGGCGACGGCCGTACGCCGAACCTTGTCGGCCACCGCTTCCGCCTCTCCGACTACGGGCCGGGCTACGGGCCCACCCTGCGCGCCGGGGAGGACGTCTTCTTCGAGGACATCCAGACGGACTCGCCGGGAATGCCTGGCGGCTCGGCCGAGGCTCGCGCCATCCGCGCCGGCGTCGCCGTGCCGCTGAACAAGGGCGGCCGCCTGGTCGCCTACCTGTACGCGGCGCATCCCGAGCCGCGTCCTTGGCCGGACGATGAGCGCCGTCTGTTTCGCGAGGTCGCCGAGCGGACGTGGTCGGCGGTCGAGCGGGTTCGGGCCGAACAGGCGCTGCGCGAGAGCGAGGCCCGGTCCCGGCTTCTCGCCTCGGTCGTCCAGAACTCGCCCGACTTCATCGGCGTGTCCGACACGGACGGCATGCCCGTATTCGCCAACGACGCGGCCCTCCGCCTCGTCGGCTCGACGTGGGAGCAGGCGCGCCACACACTCGTCCCCGACTACTTCGTACCCGAAGAACGGGGCTTCGTACGGGACGTCGTCCTACCCACCGTGCTGCGGGAGGGCAGGTGGGCAGGCGAGTTGACGTTGCGACACTTCCCTACCGGGGCGCCCGTACCGGTCCTGTACCACGTGTTCCGTGTCGACGACCCGGTCACCGGCGAGCCGGTAAACCTCGCCACGATCACGCAGGACATCACTGACAAGAAGCGTGCCGAGCAGGAGCTGCGCGAGAGCGAGGAGCGGCTCAAGGCGGCGCTGCACGCCGGGCGTATGGCGACGTGGGATTGGGATCCCGCGGCCGACCAGGTAACCGCGTCCGACACCATGCACGCCCTGTTCGGCCTCATGCCGGGCGAGACGTTCCAGAGCAGCGCACAAGGCTTCCGCCTCGTGCACTCCGACGACGTGGACCGGCACCGGGCGCTGGTCCAAGCGACCGCCAAACGGGGCGAGAGCTGGCACAGCGAATTCCGCATCATCCGACCCCGTGACGGGGCTGTCGCGTGGCTGGAGGAGCGGGCCACCGCCAAGCGGGACCCGCAGACCGGCCTGGTGCGCATGACCGGGCTCGTCTGGGACATCACCGAGCGTAAGCGCGCCGAGGAGGAGCGCGAGGAGCTGAGGCGCGAAGCCGAGACTGAGCGGGCGCGCCTGGAGGCGATCCTGCGGCAGATGCCCGGCGGCGTCTTTATCGCCGACCCCTCGGGGAGCTTCGTGCTCGCCAACGAGGGGGCGGAGCGCATCTACGGGCGGAGGATCCGGTCGTTGGAAGAATGTTCCCGGCACACGCTCACCTACCCCGAAGGGGGACCCACGTCGCCGGAGACCTCCACGGTCGTCCGGGCCCTGGGGGGCGAGTACGTCTCCGGCGCCGAGCACTACGTGGTGCGCCCCGACGGTACCCGCCGTATCGTCAGCGCCAACGCCGCCCCCGTCTGCGACGAACGGGGGCGCGTCGTGGCGGCGGTCAAGGCCTTCGAGGACATCACCTCGCAGAAGGAGGCCGAGAAGGCGCTGCGGGAGAGCGAGGAGAGGTTGCGCACCGTCGTGGAGGGCACGCCCGTGGTCTTCTTCGCCATGGACCGCGAGGGCGTCTTCACGCTCGCGGAGGGCCAGGGGTTGAGAGCTGTGGGGCTCGAGCCGGACGAGGTGGTGGGGCGCTCGATCTTCGAGCTGTTCGGGGACGAGCCGGAAGTCCCGGCGGCTGCGCGACGCGCGCTGGCCGGCGAGACGTTCGTCGTCGACCCGTCCCTGAGGGGTCGGGTGTTCGAGACCTGGTACAGCCCCCTGCGCGACGAAGGGGGGTCGGTGTCGGGCGTGATCGGGGTCGCCACCGACGTGACCGAGCGCAGGCGGGCCGAGGAGGAACGCGACCGGTCACGCCAGCGCGAGCTGGAGGCCCGCGCAGAGGTCCAGGAGGCGCAAAAGCGGCTAGCCTTCTACGCCGGGGCCCGGGAGGAACGCCAGATCATCGGCCGCGAACTGCACGACCGCGTGGCCCACTCGATGGCCGTGGTGCGCCAGTGCCTGCAGCTCCACGAGGCCCTCAAGGACCGCGACCCGAAAAGGGCCGGGGCCAAGCTCAAGCAGGCCGAAGAAGAGGCAAAGGCCGCGCTCACGTCCACCAGGGACCTCTCGATGATGCTGCGACGCTCGGAGGTCGAGGGAGGGCTGGAGAAGGCACTCGCGGACCTCCTGGAGTCCACCGTCCCGCCGGGCATGCGCTACGACGTCTCCGTCCGGGGCGACGAGACGCTCGTCCCCGCTCACGTGGGCAACCAGCTGTTCCTGATCCTGCGCGAGGCGGTGCGCAACGCCGCCGTCCACTCCGACTGCGAACGGGTGGAGGTCGGGATCGAGGTCACCCTGGAGGCGGTGACGGGCGCCGTCCAGGACGATGGGCTAGGCTTCGAGGCTGACGGGACGGGCAACAACGGGGGCGTGGGCTTGAGGTCGATGAAAGAGCGCGCCGCGCTCGTTGGCGGCACGTTCCGCGTCTCCTCGGGGCCGGAGAGCGGGACGAGGATCGAGGTCTCCGTGCCTCTGGAGCGGGGATCTTGATGGAGGGGCGCGCGATAAGGGTGCTCCTGGCCGACGACCACACGATGTTCCGCCAGGGCCTGAGGGAGATGCTCTCGACCGACGGCGCCATAGAGGTCGTGGGCCAGGCGGAGAACGGCGAGGAGGCCGTGACCCTCGCCAGGAGGCTCAGGCCCGACGTGGTGGTGCTGGACGTCGAGATGCCGGTCATGGGGGCCGAGGCGGCCATGGCCCCGCTGCTCCGGATCTCGCCGCCCCCCGCCATCGTAGTGGTGACGATGCACGACGACCCCAAGCTCGTGCGCAGGCTGTTGGGGATGGGGGCTAGTGCCTACCTCGTCAAGAGCGCCTCCATGCAGGAGCTCATCTCCGCGGTGCGCGCCGCCGCCGAGGTCCCAGAGGGTGAAACGCGCGAGGAGAACGTGATCATGGTCGTCCCCAGAGGCTACCTGGAGAAGGTCGAAGAAGGTGCCGGCGACCTCTCGGGGCGGGAGCTCGAGATACTGCTGCTCGTCGCGCGCGGCCAATCCAACCGCCAGGTCGCGAGTACGCTGCACCTCTCGGAGGCCACCATCAAGCGTCACCTCGCCAACATCTACCCAAAGCTCGGGGTCAACTCGCGCGGGGAAGCCACCAGGAAGGCGCTCTCCGAAGGCTGGATCTCCGCCCGCGACCTGCTGACCCAAGAGGGGGGTAAACTCTGACCCTGGCGGCGGCCGCACGCCCTTCCGTCCCGCCCGAGACGACCCCCGGTAAGGCGGCATGATGTATCATTATCCAGCCGAACCATAGGGGACCGGAGGAGGCAAGCCTTGGAGGACACGCGCGGCGACCGCGGCGCCCCAACCTCGCGGTCGAAGACGAGGCTCCACGCGTGCGCGTAGCCCTGTTCATAACCTGCTTCAACGACACCTTCTTCCCCGAGACCGGCCGGGCGACCGTCGAGGTCCTCGAACGGCTCGGCCACGAGGTCGAGTTCCCCCTCGCACAAACCTGCTGCGGCCAGATGCATTTCAATACCGGCTACCAGCGCGAGGCCATCCCCCTAGTCCGCCGCTTCGTCGAGGTCTTCGCCCCGTACGAGGCCGTCGTCGCGCCCTCGGGCTCCTGTGTTGGGATGGTCCGCGAACTCTATCCGATGGCCGCTGAGCTGGCTAACGACAAGCGCCTCCTCTACGAGGTCGAAGAACTCGCCCCCAAAGTCTTCGAGCTCTCGGAGTTCCTGGTGAAGAGGATGGGCGTAACGGACGTGGGGGCGTACTACCCACACCACGTCACGTACCACCCGACGTGCCACTCGCTGCGCATGCTGAAGGTCGGGGACGCGCCGCTGGAGCTGCTGCGGGCCGTCCGGGGCATAGACCTCGTCGAGCTGCGAGAAGCCAGAGAGTGCTGCGGCTTTGGCGGAACGTTCGCGGTCAAGAACGCCGACACCTCCACTGCGATGCTCTCCGACAAGCTGAGGCACGTCCTCGACACCGAGGCCGAGGTCTGCACCGCCGGCGACAACTCTTGCCTGATGCATATAGGCGGCGGCCTCAAGCGGCAGAGGGCCGGCGTAAGGACGGTCCACCTGGCCGAGATACTCGCGAGCACGGAGGAGGCGAACTGATGACGCTCCAACGATCCCCGGACGCCTTCTCGGCGGACGCCGGCAAGACCCCGACCTTCGAGCAGTCCGCCAAAGTGTCCCTCGCCGACACCCAGCTCCGGCGCAACCTCGGCAAGGCGACGCAGACCATCCGCGCCAAGAGAGCCGCAGCAGTGGAGGAGATGCCCGACTGGGAGAGGTTGCGCGAGGCCGGCCGCGCCCTCAAGGAGCGCGTCACGCGCCACCTCGACGAGTACCTCTTGCGACTGGAGGAGTCCGTCACGCGCGCCGGCGGCCACGTCCACTGGGCACGCGACGCGGAGGAGTCCAACCGCATCATCGCGGGGATAGCGAAAGCGCACGACGCGGAGGAAGTCGTCAAGGTCAAGTCCATCGCCACGGACGAGACCAAGCTCAACGAGTACCTCGAAGGCGAGGGCATCACCGCACACGAGACGGACCTCGCGGAGCTCATCATCCAGCTCGCCGGCGAGACCAGTTCGCACATCCTGGTCCCGGCGATCCACAAGAACCGCGCCGAGATAAGGGAGCTCTTCAAGGAGAAGCTCGGCGCCCGCGGCCTCTCCGACGACCCGTCCGACCTCACCAACGCCGCCCGGCTGTACCTGCGCGAGAAGTTCCTCAAAGCGAAGGTCGGCATAAGCGGGGCGAACTTTGCCGTGGCGGAGACCGGGACCGTCTGCGTCGTCGAATCCGAGGGGAACGGCCGGATGTGCACCACGCTGCCGCCCGTACTGGTGACGCTGATGGGGATAGAGAAGGTCATCCCGGCGTGGCGCGACTACGAGGTCTTCATGCAGCTCCTCCCCCGCTCCTCGACCGCCGAGCGGATGAACCCCTACACTTCGTTCTGGACCGGCGTCTCGCGCGAGAGCGGCGACGGGCCTAACGAGTTCCACCTCGTGCTGCTGGACAACGGCCGCACGGGCGTGCTCGCCGACGAGCGGGGGCGCCAGGCGCTCAGCTGCATCCGCTGTTCGGCGTGCCTCAACGTCTGTCCCGTGTACGAGCGAACCGGCGGCCACGCGTACAACTCCGTCTACCCCGGCCCCATCGGCGCGATCCTCACACCCCAACTCGTCGGCATCGGCAAACCCGGCCCCGACTCCCTGCCCTACGCCTCCAGCCTCTGCGGCGCGTGCTACGAGGTCTGTCCGGTGAAGATCAACATCCCCGAAGTCCTCATCCACCTGCGCGGCAGGGTGACGCGCCACAAGCAGGATGGGGGAGGTTTGAAAGGCAGGCTCGACCCCGAGAACGCGGCGATGAAGACGATGGCGCGCGTGTTCTCTGACCGCAAGCTCTACGAGGGCGCCCAGAAAGCCGCGAGGGTCGGCCAGTGGCCGCTCGCCAGGGACGGGGCGATAGGCCGGCTGCCGGGCAGGCTCGCCGGCTGGACCGAGTCGCGCGACCTGAAGGCCATCCCGAAGCAGACCTTCCGCGAGTGGTGGAAAGCGCGCAACGGCTCGCCGGAGAACGGTTCCGCTTGAGCACGGCCAGAGAAGAGATCCTGCGCCGCGTTCGCCGCGCCACCCGCGACGTGCCCGAGGGCGAGCGCCCGGAGGACGTGGCGGTCGAGCGCGGCTACCGCAAAGAGGACGACGCGCCGCGCGAGGAGGTCGTCGCGCGGTTCGCCGAGAGGGTCGCCGAGTACAAGGCGGAGGTACGCCGCGTGAAGGAGGCAGACCTGCCCGAGGCCATAGGGGAGAACTTGAAGGAGCGCGCCATAGAGCGCCTCATCGTCCCGCCGGGGCTGCCGGAGGAGTGGTTGCCCGGCGGCGTCGAGGTCCTACGCGACGACGAGGAGCGACGTTTGACCAACGAGGAGCTCGACCGGAGCGACGGCGCGTTGACCGGCTGCTCTTTAGGCATCGCGCAGACCGGTACCATAGTCCTCGACGCGGGGGAGGCGCAGGGACGCCGCGCCTTGACGCTCCTGCCCGACTACCATTTGTGCGTGGTGCGCGAGGATCAGGTCGTGGGGCTCGTCCCGGAGGCGTTCGCGCGGCTGGAAGAGACCGTAAAGGGTGAAGGGCGAGCCGTGACCTTCATCTCAGGGCCGTCGGCGACCTCGGACATCGAGCTCAACCGAGTCGAGGGTGTACACGGGCCGCGCACTTTGGAGGTCTTGATCTCCGGCTAAGAAGTCGTTGCTTGGAAGCAACCCACATTACTTCGTAAGGAGGACGGCGTAGGCAAGGACGGCGCTGGAGATGGATCTCCCATGGTCGCCTCCAGGACCGGGGACGTGGAGACGCCGCGCTCCCTAATGACCGAAGACGCGGTCT
>JADDPV010000004.1 GCA_016781705.1 Rubrobacter sp. | reverse complement strand
GGGCGCATCAAGGAGTTGTGGGCCTGAAGTCCTCGCAACACTCATCTAGGCGCCCAAACGATCATCTGCACGCATTCGCCCGAGATAACCGCTTATGCTTACGATGGGGCCGATTGCACCCTCCTGGACCTCCGGTCGGGCAGCGAGATCTCGCCCGTGTACCCGCAGGACAAGGGGGAAGTCTTCGAAGCCCTCAGGCGGCTCGGGGCGCAGACGAGGGACGTGCTGTTCTCACGCGGCTCGCTATTCGTGGAAGGCGACGACGACGAAGACCTCCTGAACACCGGCTGGCCGGAACGGGTGGCCGGCTACAAGGTGAACAAGCTGGGCGGTCGGGACCGGTTAGAGAAAGAGATCAAGGAACTGCAGGCCGCGGAGCATGAGGATAAGCTCGACGCTTCCGAATACTTCCTCTTCGACCGCGACAACAAGCCGACCGGTTTGACCGACACGGGTCTCGTCAAGGTCAAACAGTGGGACCGGTACTGCCTGGAGAACTACCTGCTGGACCCCGTCGCCATATACAACGTGTCCAATGCCGGAAATTTCGACAATTCGTTCAGTCGGGGCAAGCTCGAGTCGAAGTTGGAGGACGCGGCCCTGGCGCAGCTGCGAGACGACGTAGCGCAGGAGATCTATCAGGAGCACTTCGAACCGGACAACCCGGGCTTTCGTCGGTCGGAAATCGCGGATGCGAGCAACTTCGGGGAGGTGGCCGACAACCTATTGGCGCGGTTGGTGTCCATCAGGGAGCAACTGGCCAAAGTCGACGACTCTCGATGGGCGCGCGAGTTCGCCGCCCGATGCGAAGCGAAGCAGCGGGAACTGCTCCCGAAGGGGCGCGAGGATTGGAAGAGCTTGGCCAACGGCAAACTCGTGCTCAAGGAGGTTTATAAGGAACTCGGCCCCAAGCTGAGCTTCCCCGACTTCAAGCGTCGTGTGGTCGCCGAGATGTCTTCCAAAAAGACGCCGGACTGGGGGGAAGTCGACAAAGTTCTGGGGTCCTTGATACCAAAGGGAGCCTCGTGAGCGCCTACCGGTGGCCACTGCACGCTGCACAAGTCGCAAAAGCCAGTGACAAGCCTGACGAGCGTTCGTTGTTAGTCTAAGAGCGCATTTCAAAACCGCCACTCCAGGTGCCTGTGCGGATCGGAACACGCCCAAAATAGGGGAATACTTGCTGAGATCTGCCCGTCCTTGCTCGCGACCCGTCTGTCTCCAACAAGGTTTTGAAATGCACTCTAAGTGGGGGTCAACCATGAACGTCGGCTACGTCCGGGTATCCAAATGCGAACAAAACCCCGATCTACAGCGCCGGGAGCTTGAAGCGGCTGGGTGCGAGCGTATCTTCGAGGAGCGGACTAGCTCCCGCAAGGCCGACCGACCCCAGCTTAAGGCGGCTATCGACTACTGCCGGGAGGGCGACGCCCTCGTGGTGTGGAAGCTTGACAGGTTCGGGCGCTCGCTCAAAGAGCTGATCGAGTTGGTGAACGGCCTCAACGAGCGAGCGGTGGATTTCGTAAGCCTTCGTGAATCCTTGGACACCACGACGCCGGGGGGCAAGCTCGTCTTCCACGTGTTCGGCTCGGTGGCGGAGTTCGAGCGGGACATCATCCGCGAGAGGACGATGGCGGGGCTTGAGGCGGCGAGGGCCCGGGGCCGCAAGGGTGGGCGCAAGCCGGTAATGGATCAAAAGAAGATGTCTCTGGCTTCCAAGCTGATGAAGGACCGGGAGGTGCCGATTCCCGAGGTGTGCAAGGCCGTAGGAGTATCGCGCGCGACGCTCTACCGTTACCTGAAACCCGACGGCACGCCGAGGCTTGCGAGGTGAGCTTCGCGCGGTGGAGGCAGGACGGGTTCGACGCCGATCTTGTGGCCTCCGAACTGGCTGAGGGCATCACGCCGCTGCCGACGGGTGGTTTGCAATACTCCGGAACCGCGTTCTTCGGTGAGCCGCTCGCTTTGCTGGAGACCGGCGTGGAGTTCCTGGTGCCTATCTCAGACCTGGACCGCTCCAGGATAATCACGCGCGCTCTGGAGACGGCCCTGAGGTCGAAGAATTACGGTCAGTCCGCCCTGATCGGGATCAACAAATCGACGCGCGACTTCGTGCACTCCCCGAAGACCAAGTACGTGGTGGCGACCGGCTTCTCCTTCAGGCACTTCGAGGACCTCGCAAGGGTGGAGCCTTCGGGCTCACACTTGTACGTACGCCGACGGCTCCCTCGACATCTCGCCAAGGCTCATAAGAGTGCATTTCAAAACCCTGTTGGAGACAGGAGGGTCGCGAGCAAGGACGGGCAGATCTCAGCAAGT
Organism: Rubrobacter sp.; assembly: GCA_016781705.1. Taxonomy (GTDB): domain Bacteria; phylum Actinomycetota; class Rubrobacteria; order Rubrobacterales; family Rubrobacteraceae; genus Rubrobacter_F. The sequence continues at coordinate 9,255 of JADDPV010000004.1, read as the reverse complement.
ATTCCCCTATTTTGGGCGTGTTCCGATCCGCACAGGCACCTGGAGTGGCGGTTTTGAAATGCGCTCTAAGGAGGCCAAGCGACGGAGCAAGAAAGACGTCCTGGGCGACTACCCTGAAGACGTGCTTTTCGAAGGATACGCGGCGGTCTGGATTCACGTCTTCGGACGCTCCGCCTCCGAGGCTATGGACGGAGCGTTGGGGGACCTTGACCTACGCCGGGGTATATGGAACTTTGCCCTGAACAGGGGATCTGGCGCCACCTTCCCGCCGCCCATGCGTGGGCCCATTAATGAGGTGCTTGCGGGTCCCGTGTACTCCCTGCATCTCCCGGATGGCTCCCTCGCTACCGGGTACGATTGGTTCGACCCGCAGTACACCACACCGAAGCACTCCCGCAAATTTCTACGGAAGTGGTCCGAGGTTCGCAAGGACGAGGAAGGTATACGCTTCGTGCTCAAGCGCAGCCCGTACCGGAAGACGCTCGAAGACGCCCTCAGAAGGTATTGTCGAGCGCTGGATTCAGTAGACCTCTCGAGCTCCTTCCTCAATCTGTGGAGCCTGCTCGAGACGCTGACCGGCATCTCTCCCAGCGACAGCCACGACAAGGTGGTCAAGCGGGCGTCGTTTATTTACGCTGACGCAGAGCGGAAGACCCGCGAGCAGGTCCTACACCACCTGAGGAGGTACCGAAACTCGTACGTCCACGCCGGGGAAGGCTTGGATCAGGCCGGAGACTACCTCCACCACCTGCGCATATACACGGAGCGGCTACTCGAATTCCACTTGAGGAACTCGCGATTCTTTTCCTCGTTGGAGGGAGCCGGGCGCTTCCTGGACCTCCCTCCCGACACTGGGGAACTCAAGCACCTGATAGAAACCCAGGAACGGAATGCGGCAACGGCGACGCGAGCTGCCCGCTTGGCCGAAGAAGGCCTACGCTTCCGCGAGGGTGGCTGATCTTCCTATGCTGTCCTAGTCGCCGAACCGCTTCAGACGCAGGTGGATCTCCCGAGGATGAAGGAGGAGGCCTACTCCCAGGGATTCATGAGCCGCGAGACGGTCCTCTCCTACAGCACATGAAGGGTTACTTGAGGAGGCTAGAGGCGAAGGGGACGTAATCCGCGAACACCCGCCCAATATAGGTTAGCATCACACCCATGTATAAGCGGCTCGCGAGGGCTAACGGACATGTCTGGACCCTGGACCTTCGCGGGCTCCAGGGGGCTGTGGAATTGGGCGTTGTGTCTTCTCGAGAGGGCATAGACCTCTGGGGAGTGGACTTCGCCACTCCTGGGGGCATGGTCGGGCTCACTTGCTTGATCCGGTCCTGGGCCGCAGAGCGTGGGCCGGTGCTGCTCGAGCCGCCGGTCGACGAGGTGGCGGGTTATATGGTCAGGATGGACTTCTTCAAGCACCTCGAAAGCATAATCACGCTCAACAGGAACCTGACCCACCTGAACGGCCGGTGCCGGCGCTCGGCCCCATTGTCGGAGATCCAAAGGGTGCAAAACAACGGGGGCGTGACGGAGGTGACGAAGTGCTTCGGTGATATTCTGGCGTCCGCCAGCGTGGGAGAGGCCGAGGTGCGCCACTGCAAGCAGGTCCTCTCCGAGAGCCTCTAACGTCTTGGAGCACGCGGAGTCGCCCTGGGGAGCGTTCACCGCTATACAGAAGTACACCGGACGAGATGAGGTTCGCGTGGCCGTGGCCGATGTGGGCCTCGGAATACCACGCACCATCCGCGATTTCGTCGAGACACAAAGCGCCGCTTCCGCGGACCACCGGTTGATCGAAGCGGCCATGCGCCTCGGGGTGTCCAGTCGGCCGGGCGCGGGCCGCGGAGGGGGACTCGATCGCGCATCGAGGAGCGTAGGGGACGGCGGCGGGCGGATGAAGATCTGGTCGAATAGGGGCTTCGTGGAATCTTGGGGCGTTGGCAGGACCAGGGGCAGGACATCGGCGCATGCCTTCTGCGGCACCTGCGTCGAAGCCGTGTTCCCACTGCAGGGCGCCCGTTGTGAGCGTTGACACGGGTTTATGGTTTGTTTAAGTTAGGGTGAGTGCTCATTGAGTGCGATGAAAGGAGCCCCCATGTTCGCGCCCGGCAAGACAACACCTTTTGAGGAGATATTCCCCTTTCCGCAACTGCGGTCGCCGGAGGCCCCTTTGGCGACCCGGGAGGACGGCCAAGAGGAGTTGGCCCGTTTGGGAGAAGCCCTCGAAGGCGTCCGACCGGGCGGGGTGGTAGGCGTAGACGTCAGCGGGGTCGAGTTCATCAACTACTCCTTCTCGGACGAGTGCTTCGGCAATCTGGCTGGCAGGCTGCAATCTGGGGAGCATCCGGAGCGCTTCGTCGTGCTGGTAGCCCCCAAGAAGGACATGGAGAACAGGCTGCAGGACATCGAGGTCGCCCTGAAGAACAGAAAGCTCGCCATGATCTGGGCGGAGGACGAGGACGCTTCCGAGTACGACGTGGTGGGAGAGCTGTCTGAGGCCCTCAGGGAGACCTTGAAGGCGGTCGAGCCGGGCGACACCAATGACGTCCTCGCCGAGAAGCTTGCCATAAAGTCCACCGCCTGCATTAACCGCACGGACAAGCTGACCAAGATGCGTCTGCTGCGCAAGAAGCTGCACGCCGGCGAGTACGGGTACAAGCAGTACGAGTTCGCGCCGGTCCTGCCCGCCTCCGGGTAAACTGCGCCGCCCGGCACCTTCGCCGCAAGCCCGTAGCGAGTAGCCTAACCGGTGCCACCACGAGACCGGGTTCGTCCTCACGTCCTAAGCCCCGTCGGTGGCGCGGGTGGTTCGTTGTACATGGTGGGAGGACCTACCGGGACAACGCCCGCGATGCGTTCCTCGCGCCGGAAGAGGCAGAGGGCAACGGCACCCTCCGATCGCGCCGCCGACAGGTAGAGGATCCCCGACCATCCCGTCTCGGCCAGGGCCTCTCCCACCGCCTGGAACTCCTCCCACTGGCTCCGAGACGGCGCCAGCGGCGAAAGCCCCACGGCCGCCAGCTTCCCCTCGCTCGAAAGATCGACCACCCCCTCCAGGCGGACGTCGAAGCGCCACAGGTCGCGCGGCATCTGCCGCATCGGGGGCACCCCGAACTCCGCCAAGGCCCTGTACCACTCCGCCCACGCCGTCCGCTCGTCCCCGGCCAGGTAGAAGCCCTCCACGACCGAGCCGCGCTGCCAGCGGCCGTCCGAAGGGTCCTCGGGCCGAAACAGGGGTTTCCCGCCCGCCGGAACGTGCCGAAAGAACTCCCCGCGCACCGACGTCGGCTCGACGCCCCGAAGATCCAAAGGAGGAAAACCCTAAGAAGCTAACGGATCAAGAGAACGTCGGCGACTCGAGCCCCGAGATCAGGCGCGACACCCGCCGGTAATCGCCGCGCGCCAAAACGTCCAGCGGCTTGTCGTCGCCCAAGGCCGCCACGGGCTTGCGCATCCACACCGGTATGTAATCCGGGTCCATCACGTGCGTCAACCTCTCGACCGTGGCGGAGAGCTCCGCCAAGCGCTCCGCCCGTACGCCGCTGGGCGTCCGCAAGCCTCGCATCCACGCGCCCACCGTGCTCACGCCGGCGCCCGTGGCCCGGGCGACGTCCTTGTCGCTCAAGCGGCCGACCTCGCGCACGTACGCAGCTTCCTTAATAAGAGCGGTATCCATACCAATAATGTAGCACAAAAAGAGGAACAAAAGAGCGCAGAACGAGGGACGCGGTTCCCGCTCCCCCTACACGTCTGACATAACGGGCGCTCGGACTCGAAAGCCGCGCAGACCGCTCGGTTCGATAGACCGGTACCGGTCCGCGAGGGTCCTCGACCGCCCGCACCGATGGGGCACCTTGACGTTCCGGAGGGAAGTGGCAGATTACTCATGTGTACAAATGAATAATTGAATTATATGAGTGACTCCTAGATGCGCGGAGGAGGTGATGGCAGAGATGACCGCAGACCGCAGGGCGGGCAAGGGCATACCGCATGTCGGCAAGCAGCCGTGGGACCGCAACAAGGACGGGTCTTGGCGCAAGAAGCGCTCGGACGCGGGCAAGCCCCACAAGGGCAAGTAGTTGGGTGGTTCGGGCACGGCCATAGCTCTGGGTGCGAGACTCCGGAAGGATCTCGGAGCTATGCCCGTCGCCTCAACGACCGGCGGAACGCCGGTCTCTTCAATAGGAAGGGTACGAGATGACTGAGACGATGGCTGGAGCGCAGAAGAAGGTGGACGAGATCACGATCGTGGCGCCGAACGGCGCCTCGGATCGGTACAAGTATCACCCGCAGCACACGGTGAAGAAGACGCTCGAGAAGGCGGTCAAGGACTTCGCCAAGGAGGGGATGCTCGACGGCTCGTTGGCCTACTCCCTCGTGATGGACGCGACCCCGCTGGAGCCGAGCACGACGCTCGAGCAGGCCGGGGTAAGGCCGGGGGCGACGCTGAAGATACGGGCGAGGCAGATCCCGGTGGACGGCGCCGATGCACCCGGCGCTCTGTAGGCGGCTCTCGGAGACCCAGCTCGAGGAGGCCCTCGCAAGGGAGGGCCTCTTCGGCGACCGGGTGGAGCTGGAGGAGTGGGCGTACCCCGACCTCTACGTCCGCTTCCGCACCACCGACGGATCGGAGCGTTTGCTGCACTTCGACCTTACGAACTACGACTTCCAGCCGGCTGCCGTGGAGGCCGTTGACCCCGCGTCCCGTGGCCCGCTCGCGGAGTCCGAGCGGATGACGCGCGACGGCGGCGAGTTCCCCGACAACCCTTTGCTGGGGGGTAGGCGCTTCTTGTGCGTGGCCGGCACGCGCGCCTACTACATGCACCCCGGCCACCGGCCCCAGGTGACGGGGGAGAGGTGGGAGGCGCGGCGCTACGGATTTCGCTTGTCCGACCTCATCTCGTCCATCTCCGGCAAGTTCGCCTCGGGGAGTTGGAGATGAGCGGGGGTCCGCTGCGTACCGTCTACGGCGTGCCGCAGGCCGTCCTCGACGACACCCGCTCCTTCCTGCGCGAGCGCGGCCTCGAGGGCTGCGAGGGGACGGCGCTTTGGGTCGGCAGGCCCGGCCCGTCGGACGGCGAGGTCGACATAACCAGGGTCTTCGTCCCGGAGCAGGTCTGCCTGAAGACCCCCGACGGGGTGGCCGTGCGGCTCACGGAGGAGGCCCACTACACGCTCACGGACCACCTGGAGGTCGGGGAGCGGTTCTATTGCCGCGTCCACTCGCACCCGAAGGAGGCGTACCACTCGGAGACCGACGACGCGAACGCGGTTATCACCCACCAGGGCGCGATCTCCGTCGTGGTCCCTTTCTTCGCCAGGAAGCCCCTGCGGCTGAAGGGCTGCGCCGTCTATCGGCTCGAGCACGGTCGGGGGTGGCTGCCGCTGGCCGAGGCCGAGATCGCCCGGACGTTCGGGGTGCGTCCGTGACCGATCAGCGCGTCTCCTTCATCGAGACGATCAGCCCGCAAGCCAGGGAGGAGCTCCTCACCGCCCTGAACCGGACGGAGGTGTCGATCTCGGTCGCCCCCGAAGCCCTCGCTGCCCGGGCCGGGCAGATCGTCGTCTACCAGCTCGCCACCCTAACGGGGAGGCTCTTCGACCGCGTAACGCTGGAGGGCGACGAGTCCGTCCCCGCCGACGCGGCGTTGCCGGTGCTGGACGGCTCCTTCCTGGAAGCGGTCCGACGCGCGTGCTCGGAACCGAGGCCGGTCGCATCGGAGCCCGCCGAAAGAACGATCAGGGTCCGGGTCGGCAGCGGAGGCGACGCCGATTGTGACCTCTTCCTTGGCGCGACCGCCTGGTCCGCGTTCGTCTCGCCCTCTTCGCCGAGGCCCGTCCGCGACTCCGCCTGCCCGGTGGGGCCCCTCGCCGCGGGCACGCTCGGGGCGGCGGAGGTTTTCAAGCTCGCCTTCGACGCCAAGGTTCCCGGTGCGCTCGCTCGTCGCGAGTACTCGCTCTCCCTCCTGACCTACGGGGACGGGGACGGGGATGGGTACGAGCCCGGACCCGCCCCCGATCTGCCGCTCGACCTCGTCCTCTACGGGGCCGGGTCCGTCGGGACGGGGTTCGGTCACGCCCTCGCCCTCGCGCCGCAGTTCGCCGGACCGGTAGCGATCGTCGACAACGGCGCGTTCGACGAAAAGAACCCCTACAAGTACTCCCTCCTCGACTGGGCCACCGCGAGCGCGGGAGTGGCCAAGGCCCCGTGGCTAGCGCGGCGCCTCCGAGACCTAAGTAGCGGCCGTTTGATGACCGCGGGCTTCGTCGGCACCGCCGAGCAGTACGTGGCCAGCCTGGACCCAGACTACCGGATCCCGCTCGCCGTCTCCGCCGTGGACACCGTGGAGGCGCGCTTCGAGATCCAGGACACGTTACCGGCGAGGATCATCAACGCGGGCATAGCGGGCACCACCGTCGAGGTGTCCGTCCACGGCTTCGGCGACGGCCCCTGCCTCGGCTGCCTGAGCGTGGACAGGGAGCAGGAGTCTTGGCAGGCGACGCCCATAGCCGAAGCCGTCGGCCTCGAAGCTGGTCGTGCCCACGAACTGATACGTGGCAACCTTCCCATGGAACACGCGGACATCGAAGCCATCCGGACCGCCGGCCGGCTGCCCGCAGAGTTTATGGCGACGCTGGACACGTTCATCGGCCAGCCCCTCCTCTCGTTGTGGAACCGGCAGATTGCCTACAGCGACGTGGCGCTGAACGTCAACGCGGGCGGTCCGCAGCCGCTCGTGTCCACTGCCTTCGTGTCGGCCTTCGCGGGGGTCCTGCTGCTGGCCGAGCTCTACAAGGCGACGGACCCCGCGCTCCAGCCCTACGCCGTCGGGAACTCTTATCGGCAGGCCCTGCTGGGCATCCCGGCGAACGACGTGTTTAGGCATCCCCGCGACACGAGAGGCTGGTGCTTGTGCCACTCCGGGTTCCGGCAGATGGTGTACGCCGAGAAGTACCCCTTACAAGGAACCCCTCCGACGTGGAGCGGGAGAGAGGAGACGCGAACGTAATGCAGCGCCATCACGGTACGAGGACCCGCGGCATCGAAGCCGTCCCCCAGGGCCCCTTCTTCGAGGGCCGCTTCGGAAGGATGTTCCGCGAGCTGCCGACCTTCAATCAGGACGAGGACGAGTTGCGACGCCTCGGTGAGGCCATGGTCGAGGACGGCGGGGGAGACATCGACAACCCAAGCATACCCTCGGGCTATACCTACGTCGGCCAGTTCGTCGACCACGACATAACCTTCGACCCCGCTTCGAGCCTCCAGCGCATGAACGACCCGGAGGGCTTGGTCAACTTCCGCACCCCGCGCTTCGACCTGGACTCGCTCTACGGTTCGGGTCCCAACGAGGACCCCTTCATGTACGACGAGCGGTCCGGGGGCGTGAAGCTCTTGGTGGGCAAGGTTCGCGCCGGCAACAGGGACACGAACGAGGACGATCTGCCGAGAAACAGCCAGGGTCGGGCGCTTATCGGCGACCCCCGCAACGACGAGAATCCCTTCGTCTCCCAGCTGCACCTCGCCTTCGTGAAGTTCCACAACAGGGTGGTGGACCTCGTGCAGACCGAGAAGGGCCTCTCCGGGGACGATCTCTTCAAGGAGGCGCAGAGGATCGTCCGCTTCCACTACCAGTGGGCGGTGGTCAACGATTTCCTGAAGCGGACCGTAGGCGAGCAGACGCTGAACCGGGTCTTCCGGGTCGGTACCGGTGGCGGGCCGCACGAGATCGACCTTAAGTTCTACCGCTGGAAGGTGCGGCCCTTCATGCCCGTCGAGTTCTCCGTCGCCGCTTACCGCTTCGGCCACAGCCAGGTGAGACCGACCTACAAGATCAACGGCGTGGTCCGCGAGTTACCGACCTTCTCTCCGGAGGGGGACACAAATCCGCTGGCCGACTTCCGCGGCTTCAGGCCCCTGCCCGGGCAGTGGACCGTGGAGTGGGGGCGTTTCTTCGAGATCGACGGCTCGACCCCGCAGCCGAGTCGCAAGATCGACACCAGGCTGGCCCGACCCCTTACTACACTTCCCGGCGAGTCCGGCGATCGTGCGTCCTTGGCGGTGCGCAACCTCTTCAGGGGCTGGCGCCTCGGGCTGCCGTCCGGACGCCGCGTCGCGACCGCCGTGGGCCAGACGCCGCTGACCCCGGAGGAGCTCGACTTCGAGCAGACGGGGTACCGGGGTCCGGCGCCGCTCTGGTACTACGTGCTCAGAGAGGCCGAGGTCAGGGAAGGTGGGAGGCGACTCGGGCCGGTCGGGGGCCTCATCGTCGCCGAGGTACTGCTCGGCCTCCTCAAGGGCGACCCGCTCTCCTTCGTCAACGCGGAACCGGGCTGGAAGCCGCACTTGCCCTCCGCGCAGGAGGACCAGTTCACCATGGCCGACCTGCTCAAATTCGCCATGCCCGAGCAGGCCGGCGGCTAGAACCGATAAGTGACGTCCAGGAAAGAGGGGTAAGAGGTGAGTCCAGCCGAGATCATCGGGCTGCTGCTCGCGAGCTTCAAGGAGAGCCCGCTCGCGCAAGCAATCATCGTCTTTTATCTGGCCATCTTGGCGTTTCGCCAGTTGGTCAACATCGTTACGAGTCCCGACGAGGGCTGGTACGTGCGGCGGATGCGTAAACTGCGCCACTTGGCCGACTCCGTCCGGGAAGGAACGCAGACCCGCGGATACCTGGAAGGGCTCGTCGAAGGAGAGGCTTTCCGCAGGGCGAACGGGCTACCGCGGTCGGTGTCGCCGAACCAGCAAAGGCTGGTGTTGGGGTTGGAGGCCATCGGAGACTTCACCCCGACCGAAGTACGGTACGCGGCGGAGTTCGCCAAGCCGGCGACGGACGACAAGGTCGGTATCGTTCTGGGGCAGGAAGTTAAGGCTGGCTACTGGTGTTCCGTTGTGGGCATCGCGGGCCTCGGCGCTCTAGGTAGTTTTTACGCGTTGCTAGTGGCCCTGGGCGGTTTCGAGGCCACGACGGCCGTCGTTGTCCTCGTCGAGGTCCTCTTTGGGGTCGGCTTGGCGCTCTCGCAGATGCGACCGGTCTTCGTAGCCCGCCGCCTGAGGAAGAAGTTGGCTGCTGCGCGGCTGCTGGAGGACTACCCACGGCACTGGTCAGATCCGTTGCGTTTCACGGACGGTCTGCTCGCCGCCCGCTGGAATCGGGTGCGCGGCGCGGAAAGGCGTGGCGGCCAACACACGGATAGGTAGAGGGAAACAGCCCCTCGACCACGTAAGATTATAGCGATTATCGATTCGGACGCCCTTAC
>JADDPV010000060.1:9958-11586 GCA_016781705.1 Rubrobacter sp. | reverse complement strand
CTCGATGGCTGCCAGGAGGCGCATCTCCGCCGTCAAGGGCGCCGTGCTCTCCCTGCTGAACGACGCCTACCAGCGCCGCGACAAGATCTCCTTGATCTCCTTCCGCGGCGAGGGCGCCCAAATACTCCTCCCGCCGACCTCCAGCGTGGAGCTCGCCGTCTCGCGCCTCGGGGAGCTCCCCACGGGGGGCCGCACCCCGCTGGCGGCCGGCATCGAGAAGGCCGCCGAGGTGCTAGAACGGGAGAGGCTGCGCGACCGCGAGCGCAGGCCCCTCCTCGTCCTCCTCACCGACGGGCGGGCGACGGCGGGACCCGACCCCCTGGCTGCCGCAAGCGGGCTGCGCTCCCTCGGGGCGGCGTCGTCCTTCGTGGTCGACACGGAAGAGGGATACGTGCGGCTCGGGATGGCAGGCGAGTTGGCCCGGGCGATGGGGGCGCGGTGCCTGCGCCTGGAAGAGTTGCGGGCCGAGTCGCTCGTGGAACTTGTCGAGAGGAGGCGGGTGGCGTGAGCGAGGTAAGCGAGACCAGGGAACCGCGGGAGCGGCGGCTGAGGAGGCGGTCCAACCGAGAGCGGCCGCTCATCGTCGTGAACACCGGCCACGGCAAGGGCAAGTCCACAGCCTCCTTCGGGTTGATGCTGCGGGGCTGGGCGCGCGGCTACAGGATAGGCGTCTACCAGTTCGTCAAGAGCGGCAAGTGGAAGGTCGGTGAGCACCAGGCAGCCCTCGCTTTAGGCAACATAGACTGGTTCAAGATGGGCGACGGCTGGACGTGGACCTCAAAGGACCTCGTCGAGAGCGCGGACAAGGCCCGCGAAGGCTGGGAGGAGGTCAAGCGCCGCCTCGCGGTCGAGACCTACGACATGCTCCTCCTCGACGAGTTCACCTACCCTATGAAGTTCGGCTGGGTGGAGACGGGCGAGGTCGTTGAGGTACTGAAAAACAGGCCAGGCTTCCAGCACGTCATCATCACCGGGCGCGACGCCCCGCCCGAGCTCGTCGAGATCGCCGACCTCGTCAGCGAGATAAACAAGGTGAAGCACCCCTTCGACGAGGGCTACCGGGGACAGAAGGGCATCGAGTGGTAGGGGCCTCGCCAGCCCGCCAAGGTGTCCCGCGCGTGGTAGTTGCGGGCACCCACTCCGGGGCCGGCAAGACCACCGTCGCCTCGGGCCTGATGGCCGCGCTCTCGTCGAGAGGCTACCGCGTCGCCCCCTTCAAGGTCGGCCCGGACTTTATAGACCCCTCCTACCACACTTTGGCCGCCGGCAGGCCAGGCCGCAACCTCGACGCCTTTCTCTCCGGCCCCGACCTCATAGGACCGCTCTTCGCCCACGGCGCGGGCGGGGCCGACGTTGCGGTAGTCGAGGGGGTGATGGGCCTCTTCGACGGCAAGAGCGGCGGCGGGGAGCTGGCCTCGACAGCCCACGTCGCCAAGCTCCTCGACGCGCCGGTCTTGCTCGTCGTCGACGCGAGGGCGATGGCCCGCTCCGTGGCCGCGATGGTCCATGGCTACTCGACCTTCGACCCGGGGCTGCGCGTCGCCGGCGTCGTCCTCAACCGTGTCGGCTCCGCCGCCCACGAGACGATGCTCCGCGAGGCCATGGAACCGGTTGGCATCCCCGTCCTC
>JADDPV010000060.1:0-9894 GCA_016781705.1 Rubrobacter sp. | reverse complement strand
TCGAGCGCCGCGCGGAGGCCCGCCGCTCGCTCGACGCCCTCGGCGCGGTGGCCGCCCGCTCCCTCGACCTCGAGGGCATCCTGCGCCTCGCCCGCTCGGCCGGCCCGCTCGGCGCGCGGCCCTGGTGCCCGGAGAGACCGAACGGGGATAGGCCAGAGGGTATCCGCGTCGCCATCGCCGCCGGCCCGTCGTTCAGCTTCCTCTACCGCGAGAACCTGGAGTTGTTGGAGGGAGCGGGGGCCGAGGTGGTCACCTTCGACCCTACCACCGACCAGGACCTGCCCGAAGGCGCCGGCGCTCTGTACCTCGGCGGCGGGTTCCCAGAGACCTACGCCGAGGCCCTCTCCGCGAACGCGCCGCTGCGCGGGAGGGTGCGGGCCTTCGCCGCCGAGGGGCGTCCGGTCGTCGCCGAGTGTGGCGGCCTCCTCTACCTGGTTCGCGAGCTGGACGGGCATCCTATGTGCGGCGTCCTCGACGCGACGGCCCGCATGACGGATCGCCTCACCCTGGGCTACAGGGAGGCCCGCGCGCTGGCCGACTCGCCGCTGGCGGTGAGGGGCGAAGCCGTACGGGGCCACGAGTTCCACTACTCGGCGGTCGGGCCGCCGGCCGGAGAGATGCCAGCCTGGGAGCTCTCCGGCCGCGGTCCCGAAGGATTCGTGTTGGGCGGCGTCCACGCGAGCTACCTTCACACCCACTGGGCGGCGACGCCGGAGCTGCCGGGCCGGCTGGTGCGGGCTGCGGCGAAGCGTGTGGAGGTGCGGGCTTGAGCGGGCGGCTCGTCGGCGTAGGTGTAGGGCCTGGGGACCCCGAGCTGTTGACGATCAAGGGCCTCCGCGCCCTGCGGGAGGCCGACGAGGTCTTCGTGCCCGTCGGAGACACCGGCGAGGTCGGGCGGGCCGAGGCGACGGTGCGCGAGTACCTGGACGAGGGGCGCGTTCGGCGCCTGCTCTTCGCCCTCTCCGACGACGTCGAGGCGCGGGAGCGCAACTGGACCAACGCCGCCCGGGAGGTCTCAGTGCACCTGCGGGACGGGAAGACGTGCGCGTTCGCCACCATCGGGGACCCGAACGTGTACTCGACGTTCACCTACCTCGCCCGGACGGTCAGGGAGGGCTTGCCTGAGGTGGAGGTCGAGACGGTGCCAGGCATCACGGCGATGCAGGACCTGGCCTCGCGCAGCGGGACGGTCTTGCTCGAGGGCGACGAGCGGCTGGCACTGTTGCCTTTTACAGCGGGGGAGGCACCCTTGAGGGAGGCGCTCGCCCTTTTCGAGACGGTGGTCTGCTACAAGGGCGGGGGCCGGCTCCGGGAGGTGCTCGGGGTCGCGGAGGAGGTGGGGAGGCTCGAGGATGGGGTCTACGGGGCTCGGCTCGGCATCGAGGGCGAGGAGGTGCTCCCGGCGGCGGAGATGATCGGGCGCGAGGGGCCATATCTCTCTACGGTGATCTTCACCCGGAGGGGAGCGCCTCTTGGGTAAGGTGTGGTTCATCGGGGCGGGGCCTGGGGCGCCCGACCTGTTGACCGTGCGGGGGGCGAGGCTCATCGGCGAGGCGGACGTGGTGATCTGGGCCCGGAGCCTCGTCCACGAGGGCGTCCTCGAGTACGCCAGCCCGGACGCGGAGATCATAGAGTCGACGACCATCCCGCTCGAAGGGGTGCGCGAGCTCTACGAGCGGGCGGTGGAGGAGGACTTGAAGGTGGCCCGCGTGCACTCGGGGGACCCGAGCCTGTACGGGGCTGTGATGGAGCAGATAGAGAGGTGCGAGGAGCTGGGGCTCGACTGGGAGATGGTCCCAGGCGTCTCTTCTTTGGGCGCCGCCGCCGCCGCCATCGGGCGCGAGCTAACCGTGCCCGAGGTCGCCCAGTCCATTATCCTGACCCGCCGCGCGAGCCGCACCCCGATGCCGAAAGGCGAGGACATCCGCAGCTTCGCCCGCCACGGGACGACCATGGCGATCTTCCTCTCCGCCGCCAGGCCCCGCGCCCTGCAAGGAGACCTGATCGAAGGCGGCTACGCCCCCGAGACCCCGTGCGCCGTCGTCTACCGGGCGAGCTGGCCGGACGAGGAGATTATCGAGTGCAGCCTCGAGGATCTGGCCGACCGCATCAGGGAGGCCGGTTTTACTCGCCAGGCGCTCATCCTCGTAGGACCGGGCCTCGGGGCGGGCGGCACGCGCTCCCACCTCTACAGCCCGCAGTTCTCGCACATGTTCCGCAAGGCACAGCCGGATATGGAGGCAGGGCCTGAGCCTGCCAAGGGGGAGGCCGATGCCGCCCCGTAAGCTCAGCGAGCCCTCCATGCCCCCGAGCATGCAGAGGGTCAAGGGCGAGAGGCTCAGGACCGGCTGGACGACCGGTGCCTGCGCCGCCGCCGCCGCCAAGGCCGCGGCCCGCGCGCTCGTGACCGGCGAGCCGCAGGACCGCGTGGAGATAAAGCTGCCCAAAAAGGGCGAGGAGCGTCGCGTCGAGTTCGAGCTCTGGCGCTGCGAGCTGGACGAGGGCGGAACCTGGGCCGAGGCCGTCGTCGTCAAGGACGCCGGCGACGACCCGGACGTAACCGACGGCGCCCACCTCACGGCGCGCGTCTCGTGGCGCGAGGAGCCGGGGCTGGAGCTGGACCGGGGGATCGGGGTCGGCGTGGTGACCAAGCCGGGGCTCGGGCTGCCTGTCGGGGGGCCGGCGATCAACGCCGTTCCCCGGCGCATGATCTCTTACTCCGTACGGGAGGTCCTCGACCCAAAGGAGCGCGGCCTGCGCGTCGTCATCAGCGTCCCCGGCGGCGAGAGGATGGCCGAGAAGACCACCAACGCAAGGCTAGGCATCCTCGGCGGCATCTCCATCCTCGGGACTACCGGCATCGTGCGTCCCTTCTCCACGGCGGCGTGGGCCGCGAGCGTCGTGCAAGCCATCAACGTCATGGGCGCGCAGGGCCAGGAGGAGTTCGTCCTCTCGACCGGCGGCCTCACCGAGAAGGCCGCGATGCGCCTGCTCCCTCACCTCGAAGAGGTAGCGTTCGTCGAGGTCGGGGACTTCACGGGGCAGGCCATAAAGCGGGCGGTTGAGAACGGGCTCAGGCGCTGCTTCTTCGTCGGGATGGCGGGCAAGATCTCCAAGCTCGCCGCCGGCGTCATGATGACCCACTGGACCCGCTCCAAAGTGGATAACGACCTTCTGGCCGAGATCACCGCGAAGGCCGGTGGCTCCCCCGAACTGGTCGAGGAGGTAAAAAGCGCCAACACGGCTCGCCACGCCTACGAGCTCTGGCGCTCCGCGGGCCTGGATACCGCCCCCCACCTCCTCTGCGCCCAGGCCGCGGAGAACCTCGCATCATACGCTGAAGGTAAACTAGAGGTCCACGTCATCCTGGTGGACTTCGACACCCTCGACCCCACCGGCGGCAGCCCCGGCGCCCTGGAGCTTACGGCCTGGAACGCCGCATGAGCCGCATAACCGTGATAGGCCTCGACGGAAGTCCACCTAACCCTGAAGTTGAGGAACTGCTCGGGGACGCCTCGCTAATCGTCGGCGGCGAGCGGCATTTGGAGAGGCTCGGCGTGGAGCGCGGGCGGGCCGCCGTGCTCGGGGGCGACCTCTCGGAGGCGCTCTCGCGGATAGAAGACACGGAAGGCCGGGTTGCCGTGCTCGCCTCGGGGGACCCTGGATACTTCGGCATCGTGCGCCTGCTCGCCGAGCGGTTCGGCAGGGAGAACCTGCGCGTGCTGCCCGGTCTCTCTTCCGTCGCCCTGGCCTTCGCCCGCGCCGGGCTCTCCTGGGACGACGCGCTCGCGGTCAGCGCCCACGGCCGCGACCCCCGCCGCGCCACCAACGTCTGCCGCTCCCACCCGAAGGTCGCGGTCCTCACCTCCCCCGACTTCGGGCCCGCCGAGCTCGCCGGAGAGTTAGGCGGTCTAGCGAGGACCTTCGTCGTCGCCGAGAGGCTCGGTGAGCCGGACGAGCGGGTGTTCAGCGGCGCTGCGGCCGAGATAGCGGCGATGGGGTGGAAGGACCCGAACGTGGTGCTCGTCTTGGACGAGGCGCGCATGGCGAGCTCTAAGGGTTGGGTCTCCCCCGGCCTTGAGAGCCCCCGCCGGTGGGCGCTCCCCGAGGGGGACTTCGAGCACAGGTCTGGCATGATCACCAGGTCCGAGGCCCGGGCCCTAGTGCTCTCCCGTCTCGGTCCCGGTCTTGGGGACCTGATCTGGGACGTCGGCGCCGGCAGCGCCTCCGTCGCGATCGAGTGCGCCCGCCTCGGCGCCGCCGCAGTCGCCGTCGAACGCGATCCCGAAAGCTGCGCCCGCATCCGCCGCAACGCCGACCGCCACGATGTCAACGTGCAACTCGTCGAGGGCGAGGCCCCGGAAGCCCTGCACGACCTACCCGAGCCCGACGCCGTCTTCGTCGGCGGGAGCGGGGGCGGCTTCGAGGAGATCGTCGAGGTCGCCGCCGTCCGGGCTCGCCGGGCCGTCGTGCTGACCCTCGTCACCATAGAGCGCGTCGTGCCTGCGGGCGAGATCCTCGAAGACTGCGGCCTCGAGGTCGAGACCACCTTCCTCCAGACGTCCCGCATGAGGGGCATTGGAGGGCTGCACCGGCTCGCCGCCGAGAGCGCAGTCTTCGTAGTCTGCGGGAGCCGACCGTGATCGCCCTGATAGCAGCCACCGCCAACGGTCGCCGCAACGCCGCCCACCTCGCCGACTCCTGGCCAGACGCCCGCCTCTACCCGGCCAAACCTAAACAGGCGCTCCACGACGCCTGGAACGAGTGCGACGGCATCGTCCTCTTCCTCGCCACCGGCGCCGCCGTCCGTCTCCTCGCCCCGCTGCTTGGGAGCAAGCACGCCGACCCCGGCGTCGTGACCGTGGACGACGCCGCCCGCTTCGCCGTCGCCCTTAGCGGGGGACACGCTGGCGGCGCGAACGCCCTCGCCGAGAGGGTGGCCGAAGCCCTCGGGGCGTCACCCGTCGTCACGACCGCGAGCGACGCGCTCGGCGTCCCGGGTCTCGATACCCTCGGCGAGAGGCTCGGCTTCAAATTAGAAGACGGCTCCGACCTCGCGGCGGTCGGGGCGGCCCTAGTCTCCGGGGAGCAAGTTAGCCTGGTCTCGGACCGGCGCTGGCCGCTCGGTCCGCTGCCGGAGAACGTCGTGTGTCGGGAAGAGCCCGAGACGCCGCTCGTCCTGATCTCCGACCGCATCGCGCAGGTGCCGGGGCCCGCGGTAGTCTACCGGCCGCCCTCGCTCGTGGCCGGGGTCGGCTGCAGCCGCGGGGCCGGCGCGGACGAGATCCTGACCCTCCTCGACGCCTCCCTGGCGGAGGCCGGGCTCTCGAAGAAGAGCGTCGCAGCCCTCGCCAGCATAGACGTCAAGCGCGACGAGGCAGGCCTCCTGAACGCCGCAGGGAGGCTGGGCGTGGCGGTCCGCTTCCATCCCGCGGAGGCGCTCTCCGCGGTCGGGCCGCCGAACCCCTCGGAGGTGGTCCGCGAGGCGGTCGGTACGCCGAGCGTCGCTGAGGCCGCGGTGCTGGTGAGCGGGGCGGAGCTGGTGGTCGATAAGAGGAAATCTGCCATGGCGACCGTCGCCGTCGGGAGGCTGCCGGTGCGGGGGAGGCTCGCGCTGGTTAGCCTTGGCCCCGGGGACGACGCGCTGGTACCGCCGCTCGCGCGCGAGGCGCTCGCCGCCTCGGAGCTTGTGGTGGGCCTGGATCAGTACGTCGACCGGGTGCGCCATCTTCTGCGGCCCGGCACCCGCGTGCTCACCCCGCCGCTCGGCAACGAGATAAAGCGCGCGGAGCTGGCGCTCGAAGAGGCCCGGGCGGGCGGCAGCGCAGCACTTGTCTCTAGTGGCGACGTCGGCGTCTACGCGATGGCCTCTCCCGTGCTCGAGCTCGCGGACGAGAGCGTGGACGTCGTCGTGGTTCCGGGGGTGACCGCCTCGCAGGCGGCGGCCTCGCTCCTCGGTTCGCCGCTCGGACACGACCACTGCTCGATCAGCCTCTCCGACCTGCTCACGCCCTGGGAGGTCATCGAGCGTCGCGTCGAGGCCGCAGCCCTCGGAGACTTCGTGGTCTCGCTCTACAACCCCCGCTCGAAGGGCCGCGACTGGCAACTAGGGAAGGTCAGGGAGATCCTGCTCAGACACCGCCCCCCCGACACCCCCGTCGGCGTCGTCAGGGACGCCTACAGACCGACCCAACACGTCGCCATCACGGACCTCGCCTCCCTGCGTCCTGAGGGCGTGGACATGCTGACCATCGTCGTCGTCGGAAGCTCTCAAACCAGGGCCGTCGCGGGCCGGATGGTGACGCCGAGGGGGTATCTAGCTTGAGGGCCGTCTTCGCGGTGACGGACAGGTGCGCCGGCTGCGGGGCCTGCATAAAGACTTGCCCTGAGAAGGCCATCCGACCGGCTCCGAAGGACTACCCGTCTCCCCTCCTGGTCCTCGAAGACCAATGCACGGGCTGTGCCGAGTGCGCCGAGGTCTGCCCGGTCGCGGCCTGCGTCGAGGTACTGCTGGAGGACGAATGAGGCGCGTCCATCCCATAGAGACCGAGAGCTACCGCATCCTGCGCGGGCTGGTGGACCTCTCGCGCCTCGGGCCGCTCTCCCGCGCCGTCGCAGAGCGCATCATCCACGCCTCGGCTGATCTCGAGTACGCGGAGAGCCTCGCCCTCGACGAGACGGCCCTCGAAGCCGGGCTCGAAGCGCTGCGGCGAGGGTCGCCGGTCATCACGGACGTACGCATGGTGGCGGCCGGGATCACGGGCCGCCAAGCGCTGTGCTTCGTCTCGGACCGCCGCGCCCGCGAGCTCTCCGAGAGGCTCGGCATTACGCGCTCGGCGGCGGGGTTCAGGGTTGCGGCGGAGGAGGTCGGGGCGGGTGCCGTCTGGGTGGTGGGGAACGCGCCGACGGCGCTCTTCGAGCTGTTGAAGCTCGAGGTCTCGCCCGCGCTCGTGATCGGGCTGCCCGTCGGCTTCGTCGGGGCCGCCGAGTCGAAAGACGCCCTAATAGAGAGCCGCCTGCCTTGCTTGGCAAACCGCGGCCCGAAAGGCGGCTCCGCGGTCGCGGCCGCGGCCTTGAACGCCCTGATCTACTACGGAGAGGAATAGTAGTATGCGAAACACCGTGAGCATCCGCACGAAGAACGGGACCCACGAGAACGGGAACCCTCCCGCGCTCCTGGTCGTGGGTCACGGCAGCCGCGACCCGCGGGGCGCGGGGGAGTTCCACGAGCTGCTCGCGCTGATGCGCGGGCGAGCCCCGCATCTCCCCATCGAGGGCGGCTTTATAGAGCTCTCGCGGCCCCCGATCTCGGAGTGCGTGGACCGGCTAGCGAGGGGCGGGGCGCGGAGCGTGGCCGCCGTCCCCCTGATGCTGCTCGCCGCCGGCCACGCCAAGGACGACATCCCCGCGACCCTGGTGCGCGAGAAGATCAGGCACCCAGGGATGGGCTTCAGCTACGGCCGCCCCCTCGGCATAAGATCCGAGCTCCTGGAGCTGATGGACGAGAGGATCTCGGCCGTCGTGCCCGAGGACGAGAGGGAGGAGACAGCCGTCCTCGTCGTCGGACGCGGCTCCTCGGACCCCGACGCCAACTCCGACCTCTCGAAGGTAGCCCGGCTCTTCTACGAGGGCCGCCCTTACCCTATGGTCGAGGGAGCCTACGTCAGCATGACCCCCCCTGACGTCGCCGCCGGCCTTGACCGCTGCCGCAGGCTCGGCGCCAGAAGCGTAGTCGTCTTCTCCTATTTCCTGTTCACCGGCGTCCTCGAGGAGCGCATCCGCAAGCAGAGCGAGGCCTTCGCCGCCGAGAACCCCGACGTCGAGGTGCGCTACGCCGGGTACTTCGGCCCCGACGGGCGGGTCGCGGACCTCTTGATGGAGCGCTACGAAGAGGCCGTCGAGGGGGACATCCGGATGAACTGCGACGTGTGCGTCCACCGCGTAGCCCTGCCTGGCTTCGAGGAGAAGGTCGGCGCCCCGGCCACGCCCCACTACCACCCGGACGAGCACGGCCACCCGCACCACCACCATTAACCGTGGCGCTCGAGGATCGGGTACACGAGCTGGCGGACGAGGTCCCGCCCCCGGACGAGGCCGCCGCGCGGGCGGCGCTGGGGCGGCACTCGGGGCTGGCCAAGCCGCCTGGCAGCCTGGGGAGGCTCGAGGGTCTCGGCCCGCGCCTGTCGGCGATGGCAGGGGAAGCTCCCCCGCCCGTGCCCGGGAGCCCGGCCGTCGTGGTCTGCGCCGGGGACCACGGCGTCCTCGACCGCGGCGTCTCGCCCTGGCCGCGGTCGGTTACTGCCGCGATGGTGCGAGCTTTCTGCGAAGGCGGGGCTGCTGTGAACGCCGTGGCGAAGACGGTAGGGGCGAGGGTGAGCGTGCTCGACGTAGGGGTCGCCAAGCAACTGGAGCGGCACCCGATGCTGCGGGCGGCGAAGGTCCGTCCCGGGACCGGAGACCTGAGCGCCGGCCCGGCGATGAGCCGGGAGGAGGCGGCGCGGGCGGTGATGGCGGGCGCGGGCCTGGCCGAGGAGCTCGTGGAGAGCGGCGGGGTAGACCTCCTGGTGACGGGCGACATGGGCATCGCCAATACCACGCCCGCCGCCTGCCTCATCTCCGCCTTCACCGGACGCCCGCCGAAGGAGACCACCGGCCGCGGCACCGGTATCGACGACGACACCTTGAGACTCAAGAGGAGGGTGGTCGAGGAGGCGCTGGCCCTGCACGCGCCCGAGACCAAGGATCCGCTCGGGGTTCTGGCGGCGGTCGGCGGGCTGGAGCACGCTGCCATCGTCGGCGTGATCCTCACCGGCGCCGTCTACGGGGTGCCTGTCGTCCTCGACGGCGTAGTCTCCGGCTCGGCCGCGCTCGTCGCCCGCGCCCTCGCCCCGGATTCGGTGGCGTACGTGATCGCCGGCCACCGCTCGCCCGAGCCGGGAGCCCGGATCTCGCTGGAGTACCTCGGCCTCAGCCCGCTCCTCGACCTCGACATGCGCCTGGGCGAAGGCACGGGCGGCCTGCTGGCAGTGCCGCTCGTCCAGGCCGCGGCGAGGACCTTGGGGGAGATGGCGACGCTGGAGGAGCTCGGGTTCGGTTGAGTCTGCTTACCAAAGGATCCATCGAGTCCTTGGGAAGCCCGCTCGCCCGCGTAGTCGAGGTACACGGGGCGCTTGGCTCCACCCAGGAACGCGCCCGCGAGCTGGCCCGCCTCGGGACGCCGCAAGGGACGCTCGTCGTGGCCGGGGTCCAGACCGGCGGACGGGGCAGGCTGGGACGGCGGTGGGGGTCGCCCGCGGGGGGGCTCTGGATGTCGCTCGTCCTGCGTCCGGACTTCGACGCGAGCCTCGCGCCGCGCATTACCCAGACGGCGGCGGTCGGGGTGGCCAAAGCGCTCCGGGGTTTCGGCGTCGAGGCGCGCATCAAGTGGCCCAACGACCTCCTCGTCGCCGGCCGCAAGGTCTGCGGCATCCTCGCCGAATCCGGCGCCCAGGGAGGTCCGGCGACGTCTAGACGCCTCGGCTATGTGCTCTTGGGCGTCGGGATGAACGCCAACCTCGACCCCGAAGACCTCGCGGTCCCTGACCGGCAGGTAACCACCGTCCGCTCCGAGCTGGGCCGCGACGTCGACCTTCTGGAACTCCTGCGGGCTCTGCTCTCGCACCTCGACGCAGAACTCCGGCGGATAGAGGATTTTGGTACCGTCCTCCAGGACTGGCGAACCCTGAACTGCACCCTGGGAGAGCGCGTCAGGGTCAGGCGCTTCGACGGGACCCTCGAAGGGCGGGCAGTCGACCTGAGCCCCGAGGGCGCCCTGCTGCTAGCGACCCCGCGCGGTATCGTCGAGCTGTTCGAGGGCGAGATCGAACACCTCCGCCACGGGACTGCCAAAGACCC
>JADDPV010000281.1 GCA_016781705.1 Rubrobacter sp. | reverse complement strand
ACTTACGGCTTCTACTACGTCAACCGGATGATGGGTCGTCCTCAAGGCCGGATCAAGGAGCTGTGGGCATGAAAACCTTGCAACACTCATCTAGTACAAAATTTGCGGCCGGAGCTTGGACTGCAACCGCCTGAGGTACTCGCCCCGCAACCGCTCCGGCGAGAAGAGTACCCGGTCGAGCCAGCAGACGACATCGTAGTAGTACCTGCTTGATCTGTTCGGATACTCGTTCAGCAAACTCACGAGTTCTTGCCGCGAGCGGGTGCGGGCGAGAAAGGCCAACCCCAAAACTCTGAGGTCGCTCCGGTCGCTGTACAGCAAGCCCTGCGCGTCCGCGAACGCGAGCCAGTTTGGGTTACTGAGCACGTACTGAAGCGCGCCCCTCACCACGCCGTCCTCCTTGAAGCCAGCTAGCCTCGCGAACGCGTCTGAGTCCGGTTCGGCAGCCAACCGAAGGTACAGTTGTGCCCCGGCGGCCTTGATGCCTGGGTAGTGTGTCTCGCTGATAAGGGCACCTACGAGCTCCTGGTCGTCCTCAGCGCCGTGTTCCCACAGGATCCCGAACGCTGCACGCACGAGATCGTGTTCCATAAGCCCGAACCTACGCTCCGACAGCAACGCACGCGCCAACCGAGCGTCTTCTGCCTCGGCATGTTTGGACAGGGACCTGAACGCCGCTCGTCTGAACGTTTCCTTCACGAAGCTATTTATTCGCCGTCTCTCTTTGAGAAGCTCTCGAACCTGCTCACGTTCGTCTTCATCCAAGCTCGATTCATCAATGTTCGGCAGGAACGATGCATCCTCGAGCCGGGCGAAGTCGTCTTCAACGTCGCTCCGCAAAGTTTGCTTGAACTCTGCAAAGTAACGGTCCGAGAGGGCCTCGTATCTGAGAGGAGCTTTGAGACTCGACCACCCTATTTCAGCGCTCAACTCCGCGTAAGGCATGCGCCTGTAGTACTCGAACAGAACGTCTTCCCTGCTCGGAGTAGGAGGATCTTCGTCAATTGAAGGGTCGCCGACGGAGTACGTCGGGCGTTCTTTCTCCGGGACGCACTCTTCGATCTCTTCCTCGCTTACGCCCTCACCTCTTCTCACGAGTTCCTCGTACGCCCCCGCCCTGATCGAACCGTTCTCATCCCGACTCAACTTCCTGACGACCGGTTCGGGCAGGCTTTCCTTCAAGCGCTCGAAAACCACGCGGCGCACCGAAGGACTCCGATCGTCTAGAAGCTCGCGGATCGCCTCGGCGCCGATGCCAGCCAATACCGGGCGGATGATGCGGACGGTGTGCTCGTCCCTATACGAGCCGGGCCCCTTCAACCACTCGATCGCCTGTTCGGGGGAGTGCCTAGCCAGGACCGCGAGTGCGGCCTTCCATGCCTCCTCGGCTATGTCCGGCGTCGAAGTTTGCGCCAATTCCGTAAGCTTGGTGAGGTCCTCCATCGGGGCTACCCTGCCGAGCAACCGCAATGCCCGGTCGACCACCAGCGAGTCGGAGGTGTCGATGGTGTTCATCAGCGTATCGAGGTCCGGGTAACGGTCCAAGTGGAAAAGGAGGTCGAGCGCGTCGATTTGCGTCGTGAAAAATTGTGACGTCGCGGTCAAATAGAGGAGGGCCTGCCCTACCTCTTCGCTACTCAGGCTCACCCACCGCCAGCCAGCGAGAACGCCGTCCCGGTCCGCGGTCAGGCTCATCAGGACGTACAGCTGCTCCAGGCGAGTCAGTTGAACCCTGTCCCTCAATCTGTAGAGGTACTGGTCTTCGTGGATCCCGATCGTGGTCGTCTCCGTCCGCATGGCGTTGAGCAACGCCACGGTCGCCAGGTACACCCTCGTCGTTTGGAGCCTGTCGACGGCCCCGACGTCGTCGCTAGAGACCGCCTTGGAGACGGCGTCTATGGACTCCAATAAGCCGGATCCCCTCACCGCGATCGCGGAGTCGCCGTTGTCGCGCGGGACGCTGCTGTCGGGCGAACTGCCCAGCCCCGACTCCCGTGTCAAGTACTCGACCAACGAGTCGTACAGCAGCTCGCCCCACCGCTCCAGCGAAGGGAACTCCTTATAGAAGATGCCCTTCCCTTCGGTGACCTTGCTTCGAAACAGCAGCACCTGACGGAGTTGCTCCCCCGGGTCCCTACGCCGCTCCTCGTCTATCTCTTTGAAGAAGAGCCAAATGTTCTCGAGCTGCCCAGACCCGAGCTGTTCCCGGGCCAGCTCGAACTCCTCCTCAAACCCCGAGGAGTACCCCCCGTTTTGGGATGTCGGCGAGCCCCACCTCCGCCACACCAATCCGACGAAAAGGTCGGACTCTTTGATGTCCTCGTTGATGAGCTCTTGCGGACGGGAGGACCCGGGCAGCGTGTCTTCCCAGCCGCGCAATTCCACATAGATTCCGAGGTTTCGGGCGAGGTGGCGGTTCACCCTCTCCACCACCTCCCGAGCCTTCTTGCGCTCCGGCTGGAGGTCGCCCGGCGAACCTATGAACACCCTGAGCACATCGCGCTGTACTCTGCCCATACCTCCTGGCGCCCGCCCCCATACTCGTGGAATGCCGGTTCTGTGATCCTACCCCGCATTGTACTCGTGCAAGGTGGAATCACAGAAGCCGCCGCATGCTGCGAACGAGGAGCTTGCGACGGAACGAAGCCGCCGTTCTGCTCCCCCTCCCCTACGAAGCTGTCCCGATGTGCTGTTTGTGAAGATTTGTGAAGGTCGTTGGATCTTGCTCGGATGCTATCGCTACCCCCTCTTGGCGTGCGTGGCGTGCGAGTGCCTGAGCCTGATGGGAAGAAGGTCCCTCATGACGCTTTCGGGTAGCAGCACGAAGCCGGTCTTACCGCCTTTGCCGAAGGCGGTGATCTGCCCGGAGCCGTCCTCACGCTCCGTCACATCGCGCCACTTGAGGCGGCAGGCGTCTTCTCGCCTGAGGCCGCCCGCGTAGAGGGTGAGGAGCAGCACCCGGTCGCGTTCGTTTCCGGCCCGCTCGATCATGCGATGGACCTCGGCCTCCGTGAGTATCCTCTCGGGCAGAACGTTCTTTACGGCCAGGAGCTTGAGCGCCGCGCCGACGTTGTAGGGGAGGTAGCCGACCTTGTTGGCGAACGAGAAGAGGCTCTTTAGTGTCGAGAGCATCCGAGCCGCCGTCGCCGGGGCGACGAGGACCGAGACGAACTCGGCGAACTCCTGCAGGTCCGCGAGGGTGACGGAAGATAGGGGCTTGCCTCCGGAGAAGTCGAAGAACTTTTCGAGGTCTTGGGCGTAGGCTTTCCTGGTCTCCGGCGACTTGTCCCTCAGCCACAGCTCCACGAGACGAACGTCCGTCTCGGCCCCGGAGAAGTTGCGCATCGCCCCTGCGTGGCCGGGTACGGTGACCGGGCCACCGCTGGGCGCCACCTCCACCAGTCTCGTCGGTAGTTGCTCACCGTCCGGGCCGGTCCCGTTTCCTTGCGGGAGGGTTTCTCGTGCCCGGATGCCTTGCGTCCTACTATCCACTTCTCCTCCCTCCGGTCGACGTCTGCAACCGGGCCATCAACCGACGCCCCGCTCGCGCAGCCACGCGTCGATCGTCTCCGCCCTCGGGTCGCCGACCGAGCGGTAGGCGTCCGAGGCGTCTCGCGCGGCTCCGACGGCTCCCCGGCGGTCGCCCTCGGCCTCGAGGAGCTGCGTCAGGTTCCAAGAAGCGTCGCCTACGGTGCCCGCCTGTTCACCCTCGCTCGCGGCGTTCTTGGACCGGCGGTAGAGGTCTTTCGCGAGGTCGGGAAGCCCTTGGGCTTCCCGGACGTTGCCCTGGTTCATGAGCGCCGGGGCCCCAGCCGCGCTGTCGCCGTCCCCTTCGGCGGACTCCAGCACGCGATCGAACAGCCCGAGGGCGTCCTCGTACGCCTCCTGCTTGGCGCAGAGGATGCCGTGGCTCAGGAGCACCCCGCGAAAGGTCTCGCGGTCGTCGAGGTCCTCGAAGGCGGAGGCGGCCGCTCCGAAAAACACGGCCGCCCGCCAAGGGTGACCCAGCTCCCTGTAGAAGATGCCGAGCTTGCGCAGAGCGCGGGCCTCGCTCGGGGCGTCCTCGATCTCGTGGGCGACGTCCTTCTGGCCCTTTAGGCAACGCACCGCGTCGCGCGGCCGCCCAAGTTCGGCGTAGATCTCGCCCAAGGTACCGAGAGCTTTGGCCTCGATGCCCCTGTCGCCGATCTCGCGCGCCACGGTCACACACTCCTCGGCGCAAGCCACGGCTCGGTCGGTATCGCCCAAGGCGGAGTACGTGCTTGCCAGGTTCCCGAGCGCGGGGGCCTCGCCGTGCCGGTCCTCGGCGGCGCGCGCATCGGCAAGGGCCTCTTCGAAGTACGGTAATGCCTCCGGGTAAGCGCCCGCCATTAGGTAACCGGTGCCCAGGTTGGCCTTACGCGTCACCACGGACTCGGCGTCCTCGAGCCGGCGGGCAGCCCGCAGCGCGAGCTCCATCCACCGGATGAACTCCCGCGGCGGCAGGCGGAAGGCGAGCACGCTCGCACCGGCGCCGGCGTAGCGGTTTACGTAATCCGCGGCCTCCTCGTCCTCCTCGATGCGAGACGCTCCCCAGAGGTAGGCAGCCCTGATGCCCTCCCAGTCCGCGTCGAAGACCCCGAGCCAGTCTCGCTGCGCCTGCCCGCCGAGCAGGAAGGCCTCGTTTGCCGCGCCCAGCTTCACCTCGTAGTGGCGCAAGCGCCGTAGCTGCACCTCCCTTAAGCTTGGTAGTTCGGGATCCTCTTCGATCATGGAGGCGGCGAAGGCCGAGAGCAGCGAGTGGATCTGGAAGCGCCCGTCGCCGGCCGGCTCTATGAGGCCGCGATCGAGGAGCGCCCGCAGCGTCATCCGAGGGTCGGAGTTCATGGCCCAGACATCTTGGGCGGCGGGCGTGTCGAAAGATACGGGGTGGGGGGGCAGGACGCCCAGCAGGGCGAACCTCCTGCGGTAGAGCGGCCTCAGTCGGTCGGTGCTCCTGCACAGCAGCGCGGCGACGGTGAGCGGAACCTGGCCCAGCAGAAGGGCGTAGGAGGACGGGGCCTCCTCTTCGAGCAACCGCCTGCCCTCCCGCAATTCCTCCAGAAGACCGGGCACGTCGAGCCCCGCGGAAGCCTCTGCGGCGAGCAGGCCACCGGCGATCCTGACGGCGAGGGGCAGGCCGTCGAGCTCGCGGACCAACTCACGACCCTCGCTCGGATGATTCTCTACGACGCTAGGAGCGAGTTGTTCCAGCAGCTCGAGCGCCTTCTCCTCGGAGAGCACCTCGAGCCTATATACGCCCTCGGCCCTCGGGGAGAGTTCCCGGGCCACTCGGTCGAGGCGCGTGGTCGCCACCGTCCCGCAGCGCCTTCCGCCCACGGCCAAGGGGAGGGCGTGCGCGGTCTCCCACACGTCGTCGAGGACGAGGAGCGCCCTCTTGTCCAGCATCGCGGCCCGGAGGCGCCCGGAAGCCTCGGCCACGGTCTCGGCGTCGGAAAGGTCGCCGACCCCCAAGGAACGGCCCCAGGAGACGATCGTCGACAGCACGTCCGGCTCCTGCCCGAGGGAGGCGAAGAGAACCCCGTCCGGGAACATCCCCCGAACCTCCTCGTCGTGGACGAGCTTGGCCGCGAGCGCTGTCTTTCCGACGCCGGGCCACCCGTGAACCGCCGTGAGCACCTGCACGGCCGCATCCCCGTCCCGGGTGGCTTGCCTCAGGCGCCCCTTGAGTTCCGCCACGTCCCCTTCCCGGCCGACGAACGCCTCCGGCACCGGAGGGGCGACGCCGGGGGAAGCCGGGGCGGCGTTCGACCTCAGCCGCTCGTATAGCTCCTCGCCCATCTCCACGCGCAGCACGTTGCGGCCGCCGGTAATCATGGGCCCGACGATGTCCCGGCCGGCGTAGACGCTCCCTTCCCCTTGCGCGACGGCGGGCGCCGGGGTCGCGGCCTCTTCGGCGCCTCCTCCTGCGAAGCGCCTAAACCCCAGGAAGCCGAGCACTAAAGCCGCGACGACCCCGAGGAACTGGAAGATCGTCGCCAGGTCGGCCAAACCCCCGATCGCCTCGTCGTTGGCCTCGAGGAAGCCAAGCAAGACGGCGATCCCCGGAAGCCACCAACGGACCGTCAGCGCCCCGGCCGCTACCGCGGCGGCGACGAGAAGCAGCCTCGCCTTTCGCCTCCTCGCCAGCCCCTTCCGCGACGCGGGGACCGACGACTCGGAAGGCTCGGGCGACGGTGCCCGCTCCCTACCCCGGTCCATCGGTCCCGTCTTCCCCGAACGACTTCGCCACGGCCTCGACGAACCGCCGGACGTTTTCCGGAGACGAACCGATCGCACCCCAGTCCTCCCCCTCGGACAGGCCCTCGACCCGGTCGGCCATAGCGAGCAAGACTTCCAGGACGTTGCCGGAGGAACTCGCGCAAGCGAGCATCCACCGCGCGTCCTCTTCCGCGAGGGGCACCGTGAAGGCGGTGGCCATCTCGATGGCCTTTCGGGCCTCCTCTTCGCTCACCGCTCGGGAGGGCAACGCCCATGCCGGCCCGCCGGTATTTCCGAGGGCCTCCTCGTAGCAGTCGGCGTACAGGCCCCTCTGCTTGAGGGCGTCGGCCCAACGCCCCAGGGCCTCCGTCAGTTGAACCCGCCGCTCCCCGTCGATCTGCCCGAGAAGGAAGGGCGCGGTCGCGGGCGTGCTCGACTTGACCTTGTGGTCCCGCCAAGCCCTCCAGAACTCCTTGCGGCCCTGCTGGTCCTCCCTAACGAGGGGATGAACGAACAGCATGAGCTTTTTGAAGTTTTCCTCCAGGGCGAGGATCGCGAGCGACGCCGCCCGCGCGTGCCTGCCGTTCTCGAACAGGAGACTCGCGTCCTCCAGGAGCTCCTCGGCGTTGCGCGAGATCGTCCTCGCGCCCTCCAGGAGCTCCTCGTCCGTCAGGCGGCCCCTGTAAACGTTCGGGACCGCCCCCTCCACGGCGGGCAGATCTTCGAGACCGAACCTCTCGAGCCGCTCCCTCGCCAGCCGCTCCTCGCCGCTCACACACCAGCCTCTCGACCTGCAACAGATTGATACACCGCTGGGTCCTTCTTGTCGAATGCCAGCAAACGTCACTTACCTGGCGTTCAGGATAGCGGTTTTTTAGGGCGGCGTGAAGCCGCGGCGGGCTCTGTTGTAACGAAGTGTTGCAAGGATACGGCGGCGCCGGTCACCAACCGGGGTCTTTGTGTTCGAAGGGCGTAGCCTCGCCGATGGTGCGGTCGTAGTAGGGGCCGTCGTAGCGAAAGAACCTCAGGATGAGCTTCTCGAGGAGGTTGGTGCCGTACTCGGCCAGGCGGTGCGAGGGCAGGGCGTTCTCGGGGCTCGGGTTCCAGTAGCCGTGGACCACCGCGTTGCGCTCGTCGATGAACGTCTTGAGCTCGTCCCGGTCCGGCAACGGCAGGCGCGCCCTGCCGTACAGCTCCATCAGCGACCTTTGGAACGACGGCCTGAAGAGGCCCGAGACGTGGCCCCCGCCGATGCCGTCGATGGCCCTGCGCAGCTTGCCGCGATCGTCGTGGTCCAAGCCCGCGACGAACCCGACCAAGTCGTTCAACACGTTCCTCAGCATCTTGGCGACCTTATCTTCGTCGAAACCCCTTCTCTTTGGCGTGGATCTTCTCGGGCACCGTCTCGTTGCCGAGCACCAACTCCCTGAAGCGCTCCAGGTACATGGCGGTCAGGGCGATCTGTTGTATGGGGTAGGTGGAGCTGAGAATCTGAGCGTAGAGGTTCACCACGCCCCGGAGGCGGCCCTTGTGGCGGTCGTCGAGGCCGGTCCAGGCCTCCCAAGCTCTCCCGAGGAACGGCCCCAGGGCGTTGCGCGGCAGGCACGTCTGCAGGGGCTCCGCAGGGAGGCGCCTCACGTCGGAGGCCCGCAGACACCACAAGGGTCCGGCCTCCGTCTCCCCTTCCCACGCATTGGGGTGCACCGGCCCTCCCGCGTAGAAACTGAGGAGCCAGCCGAAGACCTCGATCGCTTCGGCGATGTCGGGAGCCTCCGCGCCCTCCGCTCGTTCCAGGTGCAAGAGGCAGGTGGGTAGCGCCTTGTTCGCGTTCGCCGGATCCCGGATGGCGCCGTCCGCGTCGGGGTGGATTGGCTCGAGGCGCACCTTCAGGCCCGAGGTTTCCGTCTCGACCGAGGGCGCCGGCAGGTTGGGGACGACGGCCCGGGCGCGCGTCACCTTCGACCCCAGACCCTCTCCGCTTACAACTTTGAAGGTGAAATCCTCGTAGAGAGCGCCGTGCATGCTCGCCGAAAACCTATGGTCAACCAACACCGGCTCCATGCGCGTCGGCACGTCCTCGCCGTCAGACGCGGCGATCCCGCGAAAGTCGTAGCGCGGTATGGGCACGGGACCGCCCGCTGCGGGCGAGTAGCCTAATATTCCTCTACCGCCATCGTCCGTAGCTTCCAGGCTCAAGGCGATCGTGCGGGTGGGGCGATCCGTCCCCTCCTCAGGCGCGTATACGAGCCGAAAGCGGACCCGACCCGGCCCCACAGGTGGTCCGCTTTGGCCAGGTTGGAGGGTGAGTACGCCCTCTCCCGAAAGCTCGACCGTCTCGCCCTGAGCCAGCGAGTCGACCACGGAGCGCCTGGCCGCCGCGCTCACCGGCAACGCGCGATTCTCATAGGTGTGGTTGGCTCCGGCGTCCGAAACCGCTCGTCGACGGGCGACACTTCGGTTCTTCTGCCGCTGTTGGACGGGCCATTGGCCCATGTTGGGGCACCTCGCCGTCCGCGTCAAACGTTGCAACGATCGACGAGACCACTTCCGCAAACGAGTCGCCAGCCCGATCCGCCCACGCCTCCGGCTACCTCCCCTTGCGTCGCGATGCATCTTGTACTAAAGGTCCATTGTCCAATTTGCAGTAAGGGGACGGTTAGGCGGAAGGGGGGGCAAGGCGTGCCGGTGGGTCTTCTGACCAACGCGGAGTGGGAGCGATTGGGCGGCTTCCCGGCGGAGGTCCCCGAGGAGGACCTCTACGCCTACTTCACGCTCACGGGCGCCGACAGGGCGCTGGTGCCCGCGAGGAGCGCGCCTGCGAACCGCCTGGGCTTCGCCTTCGCCTTGTGCGCGGTGAGGTACCTCGGCTTCTGCCCAGAAGACCTGGCCTCGGCCCCGGAGAACGTGGCCTGGTACCTGGGGCAGCAGGTCGTGGTGGCGCCCGAAGCGCTCGCGGGATACCCCGAACGCGAGCGGACCAAGACCGACCACCTCAAGACCGTCTACGAACACCTGGGCTACCGCAGGCCCTCCCGCGAGGACGTGCGGAACCTCTTCGGCTGGATGGTGGGGCGAGCTTTGGAGCACGACGACCCCGCCCTGCTCGTGCGGCTCGCCGCCGAGAGGCTCAAGGCCGAGAAGGTCGTCAGGCCGGGCGTGAGTCGCCTGGAGCGGATGGCGGCTGCGGCGAGGGAGCGGGCGAACGGGGAGACCTTCCGCGCGGTCGCCCCTCTCCTCACGCCCGAGACGAGAGCGCGGCTCGACGCCCTCCTGGATCCCGAACCGCACGACGACGCGGGAGCGGCTGGGGGCGGAGCCCGAGGCGGGACCGCGAGACGGGCCGGGCGCCGGGCTTCGCCGGGCCCCGCGCCCGGCCGCACGAAGCACTCGTGGCTCAAGGAGGGGGCGACCTCGAACAGCCCGCCGGCGATCCTGGCTCAGTTGAGGAAGCTCGCGGTCCTGCGGGAGATGGGTGCCGACCGGCTGGACCTCTCCGCCGTCAACCCCAATCGGCTCAGGAGGCTTGCGGGCCTCGGGCGCCGGCACACCAACCAGGCCCTCAAGAGGCTCGCCCCCGAGCGCCGCCACCCGATCCTCTTGGCCTTCCTGGCCGAGGCCCACCGGGAGACCACCGACGAGATCGTCGACCTCTTC
Source organism: Rubrobacter sp. (assembly GCA_016781705.1). Lineage (GTDB taxonomy): Bacteria > Actinomycetota > Rubrobacteria > Rubrobacterales > Rubrobacteraceae > Rubrobacter_F. Next base: position 1,635 of record JADDPV010000281.1, on the reverse strand, counting down.
GACAGGTGCCTCCAGCAGGCCGACTCGCACGCAAGGCGCGACCTCGAGGAGTTCAGGCGGAGCGCGAAGAGGGCGACCGACGAGAAGGTCAGGCTGTTTCGCGAAATCGGCAAGGTCCTGCTCGACGGGAGCATAGCGGACGGGGACGTGCGGGCGGCGGCCTTCGGGCGGGTCGCTTCGGCCGAAAAGCTGCTCGAGGCAGTGGAGGAGTCCGAGTGCCTCGTGCGCCCCATGGACGACAACTACTACGACTTTTTGGCCGCGCGATATTCCTACGTCCGCCAGTCCGCCCCCGCCTTCCTCGCCTCCTTCCGCTTCCGCTCCAACCGCGAGGACGCCCCCTTGCTCGAGGTCGTCTCGCTCCTCGTCCGCCTCAACACCGAGAAGAGGAGGCGGGTGCCCGACGATGCGCCCTTGGGCTTCGTGCCCGCGAAGTGGGTCCCCTACGTCGTGGACGGGGACGGCCGCGTGGACAGGACGTACTGGGAGCTCTGCCTGCTCGCCACGCTGCGCGAGGCGCTGCGCTCGGGGGATGTATGGGTCGAGGGCAGCCGCCGCTACGCAGACCCCCAGAGCTACCTGATTCCCCAAGCCGATTGGCCCGCCCTCGAACGGGAGGCGCGCCTTCCGAGCGGCGCCCCGACGAGCGGCGAGAAGCACCTCGCGGCATGCAGGGCGGAGATGGAGGGGCTCCTCAAAAACCTCAGAAGTGCGGTCCGCCGGGGGGCCACGGTCAGGATGCAGGACGACAGGCTGGTCTTCTCCCGGGACCGCGCGGAGGACCCGACCCCGAGCCTCCTCGCCCTGCGCGAGGAGGTCGGCGGGAGGCTCCCGCAGGTGGAGTTGACCGACTTACTCGTGGAGGTGAACCGCCTCGCGCGCTTCTCGAGGCTCTTCGCCCACGTCGGAGGCTCCGAGCCCCGCTCCCCCGGCCTGAGAGTCCACCTCTACGCCTCGGTTTTGGCCCAGGCCACGAACCTCGGGCCGGTAAGGATGGCCGAGCTCGCCGACCTCTCGTACGAGAAGCTCGCCTGGGCCTCCACCTGGTACCTCAGGGAGGAGACGCTCAAGGACGGCGTGGCGGCGGTGGTGGACTTCCACCACGGGTTCCCGTTGAGCACCTCGTGGGGCGGCGGCACGCTCTCCTCCTCCGACGGGCAGCGCTTCCCCGTGGACGTGAAGGCCAGGAACGCGAGGCCCCTGCCCCACTACTTCGGCTACGGGCGGGGCCTCACCTACTACTCGTGGACCTCAGACCAGTTCTCTCAGTACGGCACCAAGGTCATCCCCTCGACCGTCAGGGACGCCACCTACGTCCTCGATGGCATCTTGGGCAACGAGACGGAGCTCCCCGTGCTCGAGCACGCCGTCGACACCTCCGGGTTCACCGAGATCGTCTTCGCGCTCTTCTCGGCGTTGGGCCTCAGGTTCTCCCCGCGCATCCGCGACGTCTCAGACCAGCTTTTGTACCGCCTCGACGGGATGGACGACTCGGGGTTCGCGGGGACGCTCCTGAGGGGCAAGATCGATGAGGGGCTCATCCTGAAGCACTGGGACGACATCCGGAGGGTGGCCGGCTCCCTCAAGATGGGCTGGGTCACCGCCTCCCTGCTCGTGAGCCGGCTTCAGGCCAGG
>JADDPV010000246.1 GCA_016781705.1 Rubrobacter sp. | reverse complement strand
TGATGTCGCCGTGGTCGGTGATCTCCTTCATGATCTTCTTGAGGCGCTCTTCGAACTCGCCCCGGTACTTGGAGCCCGCGACCAGCGCGCCGAGGTCGAGAGTGTAGACCTCTTTGTCGGCGAGGATGTCAGGGACGCGGTCTTCGGAGATCTCCTGCGCCAACCCCTCGACGATGGCCGTCTTGCCGACGCCGGGCTCACCGATGATGACGGGGTTGTTCTTGGTGCGCCGCACGAGGATCTGCATGATCCTCTCGATCTCCTGGCTCCTCCCGATCACCGGGTCGAGCTTGTCCTCCTCGGCGTACGACGTAAGGTTGCGCCCGTACTGGTCGAGCTGGCGGGTCTTGGGCCGCTTGGCCTCCGTCCCGCGTCCACCGCCGCCGGCCTCGCCCCCGCGACCGCGCTGCGCCCGGCCCCCGCCAAGCATCCGCACGACCTCGCGCCTGACCTTGTCCGGGTCGACGTCCAGGTTAGAGAGCACACGCGCCGCGACACCTTCGGACTCCCTGACGAGCCCGAGGAGGATGTGCTCGGTGCCTATGTAGTTGTGCCCAAGCTGTAAGGCTTCTCTCAAGGCCAGCTCCAGCACCTTCTTGGAGCGTGGGGTGAACGGCGCCTGGCCGCCCGTCCCCTCCTCGCCGTAACCGACGATGCTCTCGACCTGCTCGCGCACCTCGTCGAGGGTAACGTTGAGCGAGCCCAGAGCCCGGGCGGCGACGCCCTCGTCCTCACGCAGGAGGCCGAGGAGCAAGTGCTCGGTGCCTATGTAGTTGTGGTTGAAATGACGGGCTTCTTCCTGGGCCAGCACCACGACCTTGCGGGCCCGTTCGGTGAATCGTTCGAACATCAGCTGGAGCCTCCTCCATCCCGAGGGTCCTCTGCAACTCCGGTCGCTTCGGTTTTCCTGTGTATGGGTATACGGTGGCTGACAATAAACGGATTATACAACGGTAGTTTCCCGATTCTCGTTACCATAAATCGCTCCTCTAAATACCGGTCCGCCTCTGAGTATACAGAGGTTCTGCCCCAGTCTGTACGCTTTCAGCGTAACCGGGCGCCTCTACCCCTATATATTGTGTCCTTTGCGCAACTCCGATCCGAGTTTAACTCTCGTCCTTCGAGGAAGAGGTGACCTCGGACACACGCCGGAACCGCTCGCGCGCGAAAGGCGCGCCGAGGCCGGCGACGAACGGCCCCGCCTTCGGCCCGCTCTTCTTTCCGAGGAGCGCGGTATAGACGGCGGCGAAGGCCCGCTTGGGCTTGACGCCGAGCTCGACGGCCGTGGAGTAGAGCAGGTCCTGCGTCTCTTCGCCGCCCATCCCATCCCGCAGCCTCTCCGCGACCGTCCCGAGGTAGCGTCGCTGCTCTTCGTCCAGGCCCGCGGCCTCCGATGGGACCTCCTCGCGCGCGACCCCGATCCTGTACGACTCCGGCGCCCACGGCTCTCGCGCCCAATTGCGGGCGTAGCGTAGGTCCCGACGCAGCTTCTCCCCGTCTTTCGCGGCCTCCTCGTACCCGCCACGCCCGAGCATTTCGGCCGCCGCCTCCGCGTCTTCCCCGACCGTCTGGGCCACGGTGACGAGGTGGGCGAAGGGGACGGGATCGCTTTCGGTGTCGGCCTTGTACTCGTCCATAAAGCGTGGGAAGCCGGTGCCGAGGTCCAAGTCGAGGGCGCGGGCGGGGTCGCGGCCGAGGACCATGCGGCGCAAAGCGCCGGGCGGCATGATCTCCAGCAGCTCACCCGGCAGGAGCACGATGCCCTTCGAGCTGCTCATGGCTCCCCTGCCCCGGAGCTGGATCCACTCGTACTCGTAACGCCCCGGCACGGGGTAATCGAAGACTTCCCGCGCCATCCTGTCAGCGCTATCTGTCGAGCCCCCGCGGCTGGTGTGGTCCTTGCCGAAGGGCTCGAACGTCGCCCCCAACGCCTTCCACCGCGCTGCGAGCTCCACGCGCCAGCCCAGCTTCCCCTCGCCCCGCCCGTAGTCCGCCGACTCCTCCCAGCCGTCTTCGTCGGCGTAGACGACGCAGCGCTGCTCCGGCAGGTGCTTCAGCACGCGCCCCCCCAGCCGCCCGCTCGCCGTCCGCGGCAGAAACGGCGACCAGTGCTCGGGCATCTCGCGCCCGCTGACCTCCCGCAAGATGTCGCGCAACTCCCCGGTACGCTCGATAGCCTCCCGGGTAACGTCCGCGTAGAAGCCGCTCTCGTACAGTTCGTGCGAGCGGAGGACCTCTATCTCCACGCCCATCTCCGCGAGCGCCGCCTCGAAGGGTGCGAGGAAGTGCTCGGCGTAGGAGTCGTGGCAACCCTCTGGGTCCGGGACGCGCGAGAGACTGTGGCCGATGTAACGCTCGAAGTTCGCGGGCACGCCCGGCGAGATCTTGCGCAGAGGATCTACCGTGTCCGCGTGGAACACGAATCGAACCTCTTCACCCCTAGCCCTCAAGGCGTTTGTGACCGCCTCGGCGACCAGTACCTCGCGCAGGTTCCCAGCGTGGATGTTGCCGGATGGGCTGATCCCCGTGACGACCACGTGCGGCCCGTCGCCCAAAGATTCGGCTACCCTCTGCGCCCACGAAGGGACGTACTGAACGTCGCTCACGTGCCGCTCACCACGTACTGACTTACGAACTCCGACAAACGCCGCCCCGCCTCCGCGCTCTCAGCGTACCGCTCCAGCAACTCGCCCTCCATCGAGGAGGGATCGGCGCTGTCACGGGCGCGGGCTTCACAGTACGCCCGCTCGGCGGCCCCGTATGTCTCGTCGAGCCGGCGGTGCTTGTCGGCCGGAACGTCCCAGCGACGCTCTATCATAAGATGTGTACCAATCTCTTTCGCTCGCTCGCACCAATCGAAAGCGGCCGCCACCGGCAGCCCGAGCGCGTCCGCCGGCTCGTCGTACTCTTCCGGCGAGACCTCGAACGGTTCCCACCGGCCGCCGCCGCTCATGCCCGCACCGCGCTCACCCGTTCGGAGGACCTCGTTCGGTACCCGCACGGGCTGCAGGGTACCTACAGCAAGGCAAGGGATTTCGCAAGCGAGGTCGGCCACAGTCCCGGTCCTGGCGAACTCGTCGGGACCGACGCCGGGAAGGCCGATGTGACGTAAGGTTCTCATGAGTTGGGAGAAGTTGCGAGCGGCTCGAAGGAAGCCGACCGGCCTCTAGCTAGCGGCCTCGACGTTGACGATCTCGTACTCCGTCGAGCCGCGCGGCGTAGCGACGGTCACCTTCTCGCCGACGCGGCGCTTCAATACCGCGCGGCCCACGGGCGAGGCGTGGGAGAGCTTGCCGCTGCCGGGGTCGGACTCGTTGGCGCCCACGATCTGGAACGTGCGCTCGGCGCCCCCGTCCACCGCCTTCAAGGTCACGCGTGTGCCGAGGTCCACCGCGCCGGTCTCCGTCCCGGTCGGATCCACTATCTTCGCGTTCCGGAGGCGGCGCTGTACCTCCCCGATCCTGCGTTCCAGGAGGTACTGCTCGTTCTTGGCATCGTCGTACTCGGAGTTCTCGGAGATGTCCCCGAACTCCCTGGCCTGCCGGATGCGATCAGCGACCTCCCGGCGACGTACCTCCGTGAGATACGTGTGCTCTTCTTGGAGCTTCTCGTAACCCTCGTGGGTCATCAGCTCCTGGTTCCTGTCCGTCATGAGGAACGAAAGTATACCGGGTGCCTTCAAACTTTCAAAGAGGCGAAGTCGATCAGCATTTCAGCCTTACTGCCAGGCGTAGCGCATCCGAACCGCGCAAAAAGCGGCTCTCGCCAGGGCTCGCCGCCATCGAAGGCCGGGTATCAACGCGCAGCCGTTTCTCCTCGGGCTCCCTTGCTGACGAGTGCTCTACGAGTTCATCTCGTAAAGCGCGTACAGGCCCTTCAAAGTCAGGTCCGGGTCGAGCTTGCCTATCTCCTGGCATTGGCGGGCGATGACGTGCGCGGGGCCGCCGGTAGCGACGGCCATGAGGTCCTGCTCACCAAGCTCGTCACGGAAGCGTCGAATCAGGGCGTCGATGGCGCCGGCGTAGCCGTAGACGAAGCCGCTGCGGATGGAGTCGGGGGTGTTGGTTGCGATCGCTCTGGTCGGCCCGACCTCCAGATCCACGCTCGGCAGCTTGGAGGTGCGCGAGATGAGGGCTTCCAGGGCGACGTGCATGCCGGTGAGGATCGCCCCTCCCAGGTAGCACGCCTCGCCGTTCACCGCCTCCACGGTGGTCGCCGTCCCGATGTCCACGATGATCGCCGGGAAGCCGTAGTGCTTGCCGGTGGCGACGGCGTTGACGATGCGATCCGCCCCGACGGAGAGGGGGTCGTCGTAGCGGTTCTCGAGACCGGTGTTCATCTCACCGTTCACCTCGTAGAACTTCGAGCCGAAGAGGCTCCCGGTGAGGCCCTCGTAGGAGCGGGTGAGGCCCGGGACGACGCTGGAGACGATGGTGGCTTCCATATCCCCGGCACTGATGCCCGCGAGCTCGAGCAGCGTCGAGCAGACTGCGGCGACCTCGTCCGCGGTGCGGTTCGCTTCGGTGGTGATCCGCCACCGCGCTCGCAACTCCTCCCCGTCGAAGACCCCGAGCACGGTCTGCGTGTTCCCAATATCCACCGCCATCAGCACGGCCTCACACCCCTCCCTCGAACTCCCTCACGCCCGCGAGGTCCGCCCGTGCCACGAGCTCCCCCACGGCCCCGCGCTCGGGGATATACAGCCCGGGATCCAGGTCCGCGAGCCCCTTGAGGTTGAACGCCCGCCCGACCCCCAAGTGCGGCACGACCAGATACGGCCCCTTCATAACTTCTCCTCCGAAGAGCAGCAAGTCCACGTCCATCGTCCGGGGCATCTTTTCTCCCTTCCGCTCGCGCCCCAACGCAGCCTCTACCCCCTGGCAAAACCGCATCAGCTCCAGCGCCGACGCACCGTAGCCGACCTCGACCACGCAGTTGAGGTACTCCGGCTGCTCCTCCTCCACCTCGACCGGCTCTGTCTCGTAGACCTTCGATACCCTACGCACCTCCAGCAGCGTCCCGCGCCCGAGCGCCTCCACCGCCGCCCGCAGATAGCCGAGCCGGTCGCCGAGGTTACTCCCCAAGCTCAGGAAGGCCCGGATCACCGGCGAAAGACTGCCCGGACGGAGACGCCCGAAACCGCCCCGGCGACGGGGACGTGCGGCTTAGTTACGGTCACCGCGACCTCCCAGACCCCCAGAAACCTCTCCAGCACCCGCTCCCCGACCCTCCGCGCCTCGGTCTCCAGCAGCCGGAACTCCTCGCGCTCGAGGGCTCACGCCACTTCCTCCATGAGCGCACCGTAGTTCACCACCCCCGAGACGTCGTCGGCGGCTCGCGCCTCGTAAGCGTACTGGAGGTCCACGAGCAACGCCTGGGGCAAGGCTCGCTCCTTCTCGCTAACCCCGCAACGGACGTGGACCTCGAGTGCCCCCCCCGCTCCCTGAACGTCATCGGTGGCGCATCTTCGACGGCCTTTGTCCGCGAAGCATAGTCGAGCGTCGCGCGAGCAGGACGCTCCCGAGAGCCGGGGTCGCGGGCGGAGTGGCCAAGACTCGGCCGCGACGGGTTGTGGAACCGCCGGGTGACCTCGCGCCGTACGTCGGCGGGGCTCGCGCCCAGAGCGGAGAGCACGCGCACCGCCACGCTGTTCGCCTCCCTCGCGAGCCCGAGCAGGAGATGCCCAGGGCCGACTTCGTCGTGCCCGACACGCGAGGCTTCCCTGGGCGCCAGCTCCATCACCCTCACCAGGCGTGGGGTGAAAGGCCCACGGTCCAACGTCCCTTCCTCGCCGCGTCCGCCAGCGTTCTCGACTTGCTCGCGCGTCTCCTCGAGAGTGGCGCCGAGCGAGACGAGAGCCCGGGCCGCCACGCCCTCACCGTCGCGCAGGAGGCCGAGGAGCAAGTGCCCGGTGCCAGCCTGACCGTGACCGAGGCGTGCGGCCTCCTCCCGAGCCAGCATCACGGCTTCGCGGGCTTCTTCGGTGAACCCCCCAAGCAAGGCGGCGAACCGCTCCTCGTCGAACCCCCGCAACATACTGTGAAGCCTAAGCCCGCCGGACGGCTGCCGCCACCTCCAGCGCCTCCCCGTTGGCCAGAATGTCGTGGACGCGGAAGAGGGAGGCGCCGCGCTCGAAGGCGACCACGTTCGCCGCCACGGTCCCAAAGAGGCGGTTCTTGGGGTCGTCAGAGCCGGTGATCTTGCCGAGGAAGCTCTTGCGCGAAGCCCCGACGAGCACAGGGAAGCCGAGACCTACCAGGGCGTCGAGGTCGTTCAGGAGCTTCAGGTTGTGCGCGAGGGTCTTGCCAAAGCCGATGCCGGGGTCGAGGATGATCTTTTCGGGCTTGACGCCCGCGGAGAGCGCGTGCTCCGCCCGCTGGGCGAGGAAGTCCCGAACCTCGCCAACCACGTCTCCGTAGCGCGGGTCGCGCTGCATGGTCTTGGGCTCGCCGAGCATGTGCATGAGCACGATCGGGCAGCCGGCCTCGGCCACCAAACCTTCCATCCGCGGGTCGCCGCGCAGGGCCGTCACGTCGTTGACGATGCTCGCCCCTGCCTCCAGGGCGGCTTCGGCGGTAGAGGCGCGGTAGGTGTCTATCGAGACGACGGCTTCAGGGCTCCCGGTGAGGATAGCGCGGATCACCGGCACGACGCGGCCCAACTCCTCTTCGGGGCTTACGGGCTCGGAGCCGGGCCGGGTGGACTCGCCGCCGACGTCTATCGCGAACGCGCCCTCGTCGAGCATCGCAGCGGCGTGGGCGGCGGCATCTTCCGAGTCGAGGAACTCGCCACCGTCGGAGAAGGAGTCGGGGGTGACGTTGAGGATACCGAAGACGAGGGGGCCGGGTCCCCGAAGTAGGTCCCCGACCCCCACCTGTTTCCCCCGGGTTTCCCCCGCGGGCTTCACGAGCTAGTCCTGCTGGTAGCTGCTGTCGTAGTCGCGGTCGAACTTCTCTAGGTCGGGCGGCCTGTCAGCGGCGAACTCCTCGACGAGGCGCTGGAGGTGCTTGGCGTCCACGGTCTCGTACTCGATGAGGTCCTTGGCGAGCTTGTCCAAGAGGCGCCGGTTGCGGACCAGGAGGTCCTCAGCCGTATCGTAAGACTCATCCACGATGCGCCGGATCTCCTTGTCTATCTGGAAGGCGATCTCGTCGGAGTAGTCGGGCTGCGCGTTGAAGTCGCGACCCATGAAGACCTGCCCGTTGGAGTGCCCCAGAGCCAATGGCCCCAGCTTGTCGCTCATCCCGTAGCGCGTGACCATCTGTCGAGAGGTCTGCGTGACGCGCTCCAGGTCGTTGGAGGCGCCGGTGGTGATCTCGTCGAAGACCACGCTCTCGGCCGCCCGTCCCCCGAGCATCATCGCCAGCTGCGCCATCAACTGGCCGCGGCTCATCATGAACCGGTCCTCCGTGGGGAGGCTCATCGTCACCCCGAGGGCCTGGCCGCGGGGGATGATGGTGATCTTGTGCACCGGGTCCGCCTCGGCCAACAAGGCGCCTACGATGGCGTGGCCGGCCTCGTGGTACGCCGTGATCTCCTTCTCCTTGTCGGAGATGAGGCGCGTCTTGCGCTCCGGCCCCGCGATGACGCGGTCTATGGCCTCCTCCATCTCGGACATGTCGATCTGGTCCTTGTCGTGACGTGCCGCTAGCAGCGCCGCCTCGTTGACGAGGTTGGCGAGGTCCGCGCCGGTGAAGCCGGGGGTGCTGCGCGCGAGCGTCTCGATCTGGATGTCGTCCCCGAGCGGCTTGCCGCGCGTGTGGACGCGCAGGATCTTGTCGCGCCCCGGGAGGTCCGGCCTGTCCACTACGATCTGCCGGTCGAAACGGCCGGGACGCAGGAGCGCCGGATCGAGGATGTCCGGGCGGTTGGTGGCAGCGATCATAATGATCCCGCCCTTCGCGTCGAAGCCGTCCATCTCGACGAGCAACTGGTTCAAGGTCTGCTCGCGCTCGTCATGGCCGCCGCCCAGCCCCGCGCCGCGCTGCCTGCCGACCGCGTCGATCTCGTCCATGAAGATGATGCAGGGGCTATTCTGCTTGGCCTGCTCGAAGAGATCCCTGACACGACTCGCGCCCACGCCGACGAACATCTCCACGAAGTCGGAGCCGGAGATGCTGAAGAACGGCACCCCGGCCTCGCCCGCGACCGCCCGGGCCAGGAGCGTCTTGCCCGTCCCCGGAGGACCGACCAGCAGGGCGCCCTTCGGTATCCTGGCGCCGAGCTTCTGGAACTTCTGGGGGGCTTCGAGAAACTCTTTTATCTCCGTGAGCTCCTGGACGGCCTCGTTGGCGCCGGCGACGTCGGCGAAGGTGACCTTCGGAGAGTCCTTCGTCATGCGGCGGGCGCGGCTCTTGCCGAAGCTCATCACACGGTTGCCGCCGCCCTGCATGGAGCTCATCAGGAACAGGAAGAGCAGCAGGAAGATGAGGAGCGGGCCGATGGTGCCGAGCAGGCCGAGCCAGAACCCGGTGTTCTGCGGGTCGGTGGTGAAGGGGATATCCGCCTCATTAAAGACGTTGGCTATTTCGTAGTACTCGGGGTAGGCGTACTCGAACTCCTCTGGCTCCGCGTTCTGGCGCTTCAGGAGCCCGGTGACGGTCTGGTCTTCGTCCTTGACGAGGAGCGGGTTCTCCTTGTCGTCCGTGACGAAGGCCCGGTCGTCCACGGCCTTCTGAAAGTCCTGGGAGTTCAACTCCCGGACGTTCGGGTTGCCGGTGCGGATCAGGTTCACCAACACCACCGCGAAGATCAGCAAGATGATGAAGTACAGCCCGCCGCTTCTCAAGAATCTGCCCAACTCGCCTTTACCTCTCCTGAGAGTTTGAAGAACGGGCCGATTATACTACCCCGCCCACAAACAGCGGCACCGGAGGAGGTGCGTTCTTCTCGACGCTTGCGAGCCAGGCTCCCGTTGGATTCTCTTCGGGTCCCCGTCAGGCGTCGGAGATGATCTCTTTCTTGAGGATGCAGATGTCGGGGAGGTTGCGGTAGGAGCCGGCGTAGTCGAGGCCGTAGCCGACCACGAACTCGTCGGGCACCTCGAAGCCCAGGTACTTGACGTCCAGTCGGGCTCGCCTGCGCGAGGGCTTGCTCAGGAGCGAGCAGATCTCTAAAGAAGCCGGGTCCCTCTGCTTTAGCGACCTGACCAGGTACGAGAGGGTGAGGCCGGTGTCTATTATGTCCTCGATGATGAGGACGTGACGTCCGGAGATGTTCTCCTCGAGGTCCTTGAGGATGCGCACGACCCCGCTGGAGGAGGTGCCGGACCCGTAGGAGCTTATGTCCATGAAGTCGAGTTCGCAAGGCAGGTTTATGTTGCGCATGAGGTCGCTCATCACCACGACCGCGCCGCGCAGGATACCGACGAGGAGAAGTTTCTCGCCCCAGTAGTCTTTGGTGATGCGCTCGCCCAGATCACGCACCTTCTCCTCTATCTCCGCGCCGGGTATGAGCACCTCCGCCACGTCGCCCATCATGCTGTCCATGTTCACGGGGTCTCCTCTACCTCCAGCCTCAGCGTACGCTCCGTCGTCCCGCTCACCTTGAACTCCTCCCCTATCTCGCCGAGGAGGATCCAGGCGACCCTCCCGGCGGCGTTTACCACCACCGGCGTCCCGCGCCTCGAGTCTTTTGGGACCTTGCGGTCCATCATCGCCCGCATGACCTTCTTGGTCCCTCCGAGGCCCAGCGGCCGAATGGTATCCCCCTCGCGCGCCATGCGCACCCGGTACGGCCCCCCTTCGGCGTCCAGGTACGCCACCTCCGGCCGGGCGGCGTCCTCCGGGTCGTAGCCCCGAACCTCCCGCGCGTTTATCAGCCAGCCTTGAAAAACTTGCTGGCCAACCAGGAGGTCCTGCTCGCCCGCAAACGACTCCGCCCCAGGCTCCGGCCCGTAGTAGAAGGCGAGCTCCTCGCCGTAGCGCATCGCAGCGATGGCGTTCTCCGGGAGAGACAGGGTTCGGGTGCCCTCGCTCTTCCGGGCCAGCTTCAGGACAGCCTCGACGGCGGCGGAGTCGAGCGACGTTTCTTCCCCGACGAGCGTGGAGTAGGCCCTCCGAACCGCGTGACGCCTCAAGGCGGGCGGCATCCGTCCGAGCCCGTCGAGCGGCACGACGACCTCTTCGCCCCGCCGGTGGACCACCCCGGCGACGAGGCCCTCCAAGACCTCCAGGTCCTCGCGCAACAGGGAGGCTCCGTGGGCTATGTTGTCCCCGGCGCCCGGGTACAGTTCCTCCAGAATTGGCAAGACCTCCATCCGTATCCGGTTGCGGGCGTACTTCGGGGTGAGGTTGGTGGGGTCGGTGCGGTAAGGCTGCCCCAGGTGCTTCAGGTAGCGTAAGACGTCGCGGCGGCGGTGACGGATCAGAGGCCGCACCACCCGTCCCCGCGTGGGCGGTATCCCCGCGAGCCCCCGCAGACCCGCGCCGCGCGCCAGGTTCATGAGCACCGTCTCCGCCACGTCGTCGGCCGTGTGTCCCGTGGCGACCGCCGAGAGCCCGTGCTCCTGCGCGTACGCCTCCGCAAGGCGGTACCGCTCCTCGCGCGCCTCCTCCTGGAGGTTCGACCCACCGAGCGAGATCCGGCGCACCTCGCAAGCCACGCCGAGTCCTGCGCAGAGACTTTGGACGAAGGCCGCATCTTCCTCGGATTCTTCGCCGCGCAGGCCGTGGTCCACGTGCAGCACGACCGGCTCCGTCCCCAGCTCCACCAGCGCCCGCAGCATCGCCACCGAGTCCGGTCCGCCGGAGACCATTAGCAAAGGACGGCTCAGGTCCAGGCCCGAGCGCGCTACGGTCAAGCCGACAGTGGCCGAAAACTGATCAGGCTCCACCACACCATTCTAGAGGACCGAACAGCCCCCCACCCGAACCCGACCGAAGACGGCCAGATCACGGCCCACCGCGCCAGACGCCCGGCGAGGGTACCGCAGAGAAGACCCGCGCTCGCCTAGCCCCCGGCTACCATCCTGGCGGCCTTCTTGGCTTTCTTGGCCTCCTGCTGCGCCGCCTTCTTGGCCTTCTTAGCGTACTGCCCGCCGCCCTGAACGACGCCTTGGTTGCCGGACTCGGCGACGACGGTCCCTGGCGCAGCCGGGGCCCCACCGAAGCCGCCCCCGCCGCCCGTGCCGCCGCTGCCGTAGCCCACGGGTTGGGAGATCGCACTAGAGGACGTGGTGGTTGACGTGGCGAAAGCTGTGGACGACTCCGTCGCGACAGACTCGTACGCGGTGGGCTCGACCGCGACAGGCTCGTACGTGACAGATTCGTACGTGACAGGCTCGACAGCGACGGGTTCGACCGCAATATAAGCGGCGTCGGAAGTCCACGCGGGCTCGGGAGCGTAGTATTGGTTCGCTGCGGTATACGCGGCGTCGGAGGCCAACGCGGGTTCGGGTGCATAGTATTGGTTCGCCGCGGCGTACTGCTCTCCGGTGACGTCCTGTTGTTGCTCCGCGGGAACGTACTGCTCGTTCGCGGGGCCGTTGTTCTCGATCAGGAGCGAGGCGAGTTGGCTCCCACCCGCGTCCTCGATGGCGACATCTGGTTGCCCAACGGCGGGCTCGACGACCGCGCTCACGATATCGGGCGTGGTCGCGCCCCCGTCTTCTGGCGCTTCGCCGCCCTCATTTTCGGGGTCCTCCTGCTTGCCGGGGCC
>JADDPV010000035.1 GCA_016781705.1 Rubrobacter sp. | reverse complement strand
GTTAAAGACTTGTTACACCTATTGCACTTATCCACCGAATCTCGTCCGCTATCCACAATATATTGTGGATAACTACCGTTTCTAACCCCGCGTACGGGGTTCAGTTTGGCCGGGTACGGGCGTTTGGTGACGCCTCTCGTCGCCCGACTTCGAGACGCAGCCACACAAGGAGGTCGCTCAGGGCCGCCTTCGCCGACAGGGCCTCCGGCAGGCGGGTCCCGTCCCGCGTGTCTTCCAGCTCGCCACGCAACCGCTCGAACTTGCGGCGGTGGAAGGAGTCGCTAGCGTCTTCCAGCGTGGAATATTCGGGTCCGGTGACCTAGCGGGCGATGACGTCGGGGAGCCGGGGTAACCCGTGCCCCTCATCAAAGCGCCGGAGGTCGGCCTCGCCAGTGCGCATCAGGTGGAGGCCGGTAAAGAGCACGCGGTAGGTGTGCAAGAGCGGCTTGACGCGGCGCGGGGGTTCCTTCTCGAACAGCCTCCATTGATCGTCCGTGGATCCGAGGTAGTGGTGGACGCGATGGCGGGTTATGCAGCTGCGGGCGAGACTCTCAAGCCCCTCGTGCTCGAGCGCGGTGTGGACGACGAGCGGCGAGTAGAGCTGCTTCAGCACGTAGCCGTTACGCTTGAGGAGGAGGTTGAAGAACTTTTTCGCCTCGTGGGTGACGAGGTCCACCTCGACGCCATCACGATGGGTAAGCTTTCGACGGTCTCGCGGAGGGCTTCGAGCCCGATGATTTCTCGACGGGGAGGAGGTGGACGCCGCCAGATCGTAGTTGGAGTCGGCGAAGGGAAACTATAGAGGTGCATCCTGCTCACGGTAGCGAACGGCAGCAGGGGATAAGGATGGCCGGCGACCTCCGCGCGCAGGAGGCGGTCAAACATCCGCGGCGCTCCGGCGGGCTCTTACGATGAAAGCGTTGGCTTTCGCGTAGCGAAACCCGATCCGCCGCACAGGACAGCGAGAAACAAGGGTAGATGATCGCCCCGCCCGGCCCAGCAACATCAACCTCCCCCGTGCAAAGCCGCCATCGGCCGCGCCGCCTCACCCCTCACGAGTGTCCTCCGGTTGGATCGGAGCGGCTGTCCGCGCCCTCCTCTGCTCCCGTTCGCCAGAGCCCTTGCAGATAGTAGCTCAGGGCGAGGAAGAGGCCGCCGAAGCCCAGGAACAGGACGACACGCACGGCCGGCTCGACCTCGGAGAGGTCTACCAGGAAGAGCTTGCCGACTACCACGAAGAGTGTCGCCATGCCACCGCGGACGAGCGAGGTACGTCCCAGCCGGAGCCCGGTGGCGAGCAGCCCGACTGCATACAGGCCCCAGGCGACGGTGACCCAGGCCCCGCCGCCCGGCAATAACGAGAGCTCACGCCAGAGGAGGGCCAGCAGCGCCGCGTGCGAGGCGATCCGGTACGCGAGATCTAGCCTCCGGGGCAACACGGCAACCGACGAGACGAAGCCGGAAGCGATGACCGCGAGGTCGAGGGCCGTGCGGGCATCGAGCAGCGCTGGCCCTCCCGCCCCGGGGGTCGCCTCCAGGATGCCGCCCAGGAGCCGTCCGGAGAGCCAGACCGCGACGACGAGCGAAAGGAGGTGGGCCTCAACCGAGACGATCCTGTCGTGGAACCGCCGGGAGAGGAAGTGCAGGGTGGCGGCTTCGGCGGCGAGGGTGAAGAGTAGCGTGCCCTCACGCAACGTCAGGACGAAAGCGAGCGTCAGGAGCAGGAGGGAGACCAGGCCGTGGACGTAGGCGGTAGAACGTTTCCCGGAGCGCCGCAGAGCGAGCGCGCCGAGCGCGTAGAGGGCGGCGCCGGAGAGGACGACCCAACCGAGCTCGGTTGCGGAGAGCTGCCAGATAGCCTCCGTGAACCCAAGCGCTACGAGCGGCCCGGAGACCAGGAGCGCGCGACGCACGGCGCCCGCCGGGCCGGCGAGACGACCGCGGTCGTCCTCGACGTTCCCAAGGAACTCGCGCGCGGTCGGAGCGAGGGTGAAGAGGAGCCAGGCGAAGGTCACGCCGAGTTGCAGGATGGGACGCTCGTCCGGGGAGGGTCGAGGTTCGAGGAGGAGCGAGCTGCTAGCGTACCCGATCAGGAACACCGCCCAGCCTCCCGCGAAGGAGACGGCGAGCAGCGAGGCCCACCCGCGGTACAGGTAGACGCCCCCGGCGCCCGCGAGGACGAGGCAGGTGTAGAGGACGAGCCCGCTCAAAGTGCCAGAATCGGTGTACAGGAGGAACGGTGTCCCGAGGCCGCCTGTAGCGCCGATCAGGGAGAGCGTCACGCCGTCCTGGCGGAGCGCGAGGGCGAACGCCAGGAGGGTGACGCCGACCATGAACGCGAAGGCGACCGGGTAGGGGACGAGGTGGTAGAGCTGGAACGCGGCGAAGCCGCTCGTGTACAGCGCCCCCATGCCGCCGCCGAGCAGCACCTGCGAGAACGCCCGGCGACGCTCGCGGACGAAGAGGCCAAGCGCGAGCAACACCCCGCCGACCGCCAACCCGAAGCCCACCCGCACGGCTGGCCCGATCCAGCCGCGCTCCACGGCGAGCATAAAGAGGAACGCCAGCCCGAGCAGGAGCAGCCCGATCCCGACCTTGTTCAACCACCACTCCCCGCTGCGTAAACCTCTCAGATCCGCCAACGCCCAGAACCTCCGCCCCTCCCCCCGAAGATCGGTCACGGACGCGGCGCGTGGAGAAGTTGCAGCGGGAGCCTCGTCCACTCCCCGCGGCGCGGAGCCGGGCGGTTGCGGGGCCGGTCGCGGCGCGACCGTTTGAGGAGCGTCGCTTCCCCCCTCGGCGAGCAGGCGGTTCACCCGCCGCAGCGTGTAGCGCAGCTCTCTACGAATCTCCTCGTTTTCGTTTTCGAGACGCCTCACGCGCTCTTCCAACGTTCCGGTACCGCGCCGCTCGTCCACCGCTGCCGCCTCTCGTCGGAGTAGTCCGTTCGGTTCGCGCCCAGTCTAAGGCCGGGCCGGTCGCGGCGCGTCGGTCTTGCGGAGCCATTTAGCGACCCCGTCTGGTTCCAAAAGAGCTATAAGGCTGCCAGCATTTCGGCTGGTCAGCTCTCGCCCAACGTAACCTTCGCTGTGCACTATACGGCTACGCGAACCCTGCACTGAACCGTGAGGCACGGCTTCGCGCGACAGGTTTGTCTACCGACCTCCTGTTGTCAGGCTGACGCGCTGATCAGCTTCTTCACCGGATCAGGGCGAGGGCGACGAGGAACATCGAGGCGGCCAGAGCGCCAACGGCGAGGTATGCGCCGGTCAGGCCGAAGGGGACGACCGCCGCGGCCATGAGCACCGGCCCCAGAGTCTGACCGAGCCTGAGGATGGTGCTGTTCAGGGAGATGAACGCGCCCCGGTTCTCGTCGGGGGCGGCCTCGTTCAGGAGCGAGAAGGCGTTGGGGAGGTTGAGGCTCTGGGCGACCCCGAAGATCACGGTCGGCAAGACCAGAAACCACACGGAGGGCATGAGCGGCACGAGGCTCAAAGCGACGGCGTAGAGCAAGAAAGAGGAGCGCACGAGCCACTTCTCGGAGAAGTGGGCAGTGAGGCGGCTCACCTGTGAGGAGGTTAGCGCCGTGACCACCGAGGTGCTCGCGACGACCAGGCCAATGACCAGCGGGCTCGCCCCGAACCGCTCGTTCATCAGGATCGGCAGGTACACGATGAGCGGTCCGAAGAGCGCTATGAAGGTGACGAGGCTGCCCGCGAAGAGCCCCACAACCGTCCTGTTCTTCACGGCGCCCCACACGCTCCGGAAGTACTCTTGGAGCTTCTGGTCGTTGTGCGGCTCGGGGTTGTGCAGCGAGAACAGGACCAGGACGGCGATGGGGAGCGCCAGCAACGGCAGCGCGAACGGATAGTACCAGCCGAAGGTCGCCAGAGCCCCGCCGATGGCCGGGTAGCTCGCGGTGCCGACGGAGAGGACGCTGGAGTTGTAGCCCAGAGCCGCCGTGCGCTCGCGCCCCTCGAAGAGGTCGCCTATGAGGGTGACGTTCGTCGCCCCGAGGGCCGCCGCGCCGACGCCCTGAGCGACGCGCAGCGCCAGCAGCAACTCGAAGCTGCGAGCCAGCATGCAGGAGCCGCCGGCGAGGGCGAAAAGGAGCAAGGAGGGGACCAGGACCTTCTTGCGGCCGAGCTTGTCCGAGAGGACGCCCGCGACCGGCGTGAGAAAGACGCCCGGGAGGGTGAAGACCGTGATCAGGAGCCCCACCTGTCCCGGCGAGACCCCGAGCTCCTGCGTCATCCTCGGGAAGGCCGGCGAGATGCTGGACGAGCCCAGGACCGCCATCAGCGTCACGCCCCAGACGACGTGCAGGTTGTGGTCCTTCCACACCGGACGACGCGACCGGTCCTCCCCCCACCCCCCCTCTCTGCCCCTCTTCTCGACCGTTCGCGCCACGGATGCAGAGCGTAGCATCCTCGTGCGCGTCGCGTCGGCGAAGCAGCATACAGGGAGCGCAGGGGAGTCAGGAGGCCGGCGGTCTCCAGCCCAGGCGGGCCAGGAGCCCGGCGGTGATGGCGGCGGTTGCGCCCCAGACCTCGTACCCTCCAACCAAGAAAGTGCGCGCCTCGAGGACGTGCCCCTCCCTTTCCAGCCTTATCTTCCCGGAGACCCCAGGAGACGCGAGCTCCTCGAGCGGGACGCAGAAGATAGTCTCGACCTCTTCCGGCGCGAGGACCATGTCCGCCTCCGGCGGCAGAAGCCCCACGAACGGTTTGACCAGGAAGCGGCTCGGGGGGATGTACACCTCGTCCAGCTCCCCGACCACCTCGACGAGGTCCCGCCGCAGGTCCAACTCTTCTTCGGCCTCCCGCAAGGCCGTCTCCAGGAGCGAGCCGTCCTCGGGCTCCGCGCTCCCGCCCGGGAACGAGACCTGCCCGGCGTGGTCCTTGAGGCCCCCGGTCCTCAGCGTGTAGACGACCCTCGCCCCCTCTGGCCCGAGCAGGACAGGCACCAGCACCGCCACCCGGCGCGCTCTCTCCCCCGGCCCCGGTGCCCGAGGGCGCCGCTCCCCGGTGGCAAGGTCTACGGGCGAGAAGTCCTCGTACACCTCGCGCCAGCCCGCAAGCGGTCTTGCCACAGCCTCTCGCAACCACGCCGCGAGAGCGTTCGGGGCGTTCCCTCTAGGATGGCTCCGGTTGCCCATCGCCCTCGCACCTTCCCAGCTCCCGATCGAGCAAGAAGAGCACTTCGCTAGATCTGCCGACCATCTTCAGCGTCTCGAGCACGTCTCCGGCGTTCTCCTCCTGCTCGACCTGCTCCGTCACGAACCACTGCAGGAAGGTCTGGCTCGCGTAGTCGTCCTCTTCGGACGACAGCCCGTAGAGGCCGTTTATCATCACCATAACCTTTTGCTCGTGCTCGAGCACCTTCTCGAAGACCTCCAGGGGGAACCGAACTCGACAAGCGGGGCGTCTACCAACAGCCCCCGGAGCAAAGCGGCGTAAGCCGCACCCTTCTTCTGCGAGGAGCCGGCCACCACCACCACCACCTCCTCCTCTTCCTCCTGGAGGACGGCCTTGACGCCTTGGCGGACTCGGGCCTCCACGTCGCGCTTAACGTCTTGCTCGAATTCATGCTTCGGGGTCAAGTACGCCGCCTCCTTCGTGCCCGCTGAAGAACTCGTCGCGGTTGCGCCACTCCGAGTCCTCGGTGTACGCCCCGGCGACCTTCTCCGGGTCGCGGGTGTTCCAGCGTCCTGGGCGGCCTTGACCTTCCGGCGGACGCTCTCCTCGTCGAACGGCGGCACGGGCGGGCTGGTCATATTCTCCTCCTTCGCTCCGCTACGCTCCCCTATAACCTGCGGGCCAGAAACGCGGGTTTACCTTGTCTATGACCTTTGCCTTAGGGTCCAGCCTGAGCGGTCGCGCCTCACCAAGCGGGGGAGCCGATGCGCCAGGTACTCCGCGCCCTCCTCGTCGAAGTGGACCTCGTCCCTGCGGTACCCGACCATCAAGAGCAACGAAACCCCTCGCTCGGTGACATTTCACCGGAGACCTTACCCGGTTCCTCGCCGCCCGGACGCGGGATGCCTCCGGCCGGCCTCGATGGAGGCTACAATCCGGCGTGTGAAGGGCGCGGCGCTCATAGTGAACGCCCGGTCGCGCACCGGGGAGGCGGCCTTCGAGAAGGCTCTGGGGATCTTGCGCCGCCTGGGAGTAGAGGTGGGCGCGAGCTACGCGCTCTCCGATCCGGCGCGCCTCCCGGAGACGGTGAGCCATGCCGTCTCGGAGGGACACGACCCGATCATCCTCGGTGGCGGAGACGGCTCGGTCTCTTCGACCGTGGACTTCCTGGCCCACCAGGAGACCACTTTGGGCCTCCTCCCTCTGGGCACCGCCAACGACTTCGCCCGCACTCTGGGGATACCGACCACGCTGGAGGCGGCCTGCGAGACGGTCGCGCGCGGCAACGTCGTTGACGTGGATCTGGGGCTCGCCGGGAGCAACTACTACGTGAACCTGGCCTCCGCGGGCCTGAGCGTCGGGGTCACCCGCGCCCTCTCGCCCATGCTCAAGAGGCGAGCAGGCGCCCTGGCTTACCCGGTGGCGGCGGTGAGGGCATTCTTCCAGCACGAGCCCTTCGCCGCCAGCCTCCACTTCCCGGACGGCAACCACGAGGACGTTCGGTACGAGAGGCTGTTGCAGGTCGCCGTCGGCAACGGGCGGTTCTACGGCGGCGGTCTCGTCGTGGCGCCCGGCTCGGGGATAGACGACGGGGACCTCGACGTGTACGCCATAAGGCTCGGGCGCAGGCGCGACCTCTTCGGCGTCGCACGCTACCTGAAGAGCGGCGACTTCGTCAGGTCCGAGAGCGTGGACCACTTCCGCACCGGGCGGGTCGTGCTGGAGACCGAGCCCGAGATGCAGATAAACGTGGACGGTGAGATCGTCACCGAGACACCCGAGGAGTTCTCCGTCGCCCGCAACGCGCTGCGCGTCATCATCCCCGAATCCTCCACCTCGGCGCGGATGGACGGATAGCTCTCAAGGCTGGTCAGTATTTCAGCCGGTCAGCTTCTCCGTCTCGGCTCATCGCCGCCGGTCATCCGCAAGCCGTTCGCTCTTTCCCCGGCGCTGCCGCAAGCGCGCGACCCTCTCTCGCCTCCCACGGTTAACCGACTGGCCGACCAGCTATTTTGCTGACTGCTTGTTGACCAGGTAGATGCCCGAGACGACGAGGGCGGTGCCCACGAGGAGCGAAGGGCTCAGGGGTTCGCCCAGGAACAGCGACCCGATGAGGATGGCGACGAGCGGCACGAAGAAGACGTAGGCCGAGACGCGGCTCGCCTCGCCGGCACGCACGAGCCCGAGCCAGAGCAGCCACGCGAGGGAGGTCCCCACGACCGAGACGTACAAGAGGCTCGCGATGAAGCTCCCGGTCCATCTGACGTCCGCGGGAGACTCCACGAAGAGGCCCAGAGCTGTCATGACGAGGCCCCCGGAGAAGAACGGGATCGCCACGGCCCAGAGGGTGGAGACCCTCTCCTGCGCCCGTTTGAAGTACACCGTGCCTAGAGCCCAACCGATGGCGGAGGAGACCCCCAACGCCGCCCCGAGAGACGTGCCGGGTGGCGTCTCGCCGAAGAATCCCCCGGCGCTCACCGCCGCGATGCCCAGGAATCCCAACAGGAGCCCGACGGCCTTCCGGGGCGGGAGCGGCTCGTTCAGGAAGAGCCAGGCGAGCAAGCCGACGAGGATGGGCTGCAGGTAGATCAGGACCGCCGCCGACCCGGACGGCAGGTACGCGATGGTGAGCGTCTGCAGCCCGAAGAACAGGATCGCGTTGAGCGCGACGAGCAGGGCGTAGGCCAGCCACTCGCGCCGCAGGTTCGGACTTCCGCCCCACACGAACGCGACCAACACCATCACCAGCCCCCCGATCACGGACCTCGCCCCCGCGAACAGCAACGGCGGCGCATGCCGCAGACCAACCTCCACCGCCGAGTACGCCGACCCCCAGAACACCACCAGCAGCACGAACGCCAACACCGCTATCCGACGATCCTCTAACACCAGAATAGCTTACTACGCGAAGAGGTTCCGGAGAACGTCCCCGTTTGGCTCCCCTTCGGGCGGCCGTTGGAGATCGTAGCCCGCGAGCAAACCGGCCCGCGCGGCGCTATCCTTTGCCACATGCTATCGAGACTAACTTCGTGGACAACAGCGGGTATGCTCCCCCTCCTCGCCGCCGGGCTCGCAGTCGCGCTTCTCCTCGGAGTGCTGCTCGCGGGCTGCGGCGGCAACGACGAAGGGGCCGGCGATCCTTCCGGTGCGCCGCCCCCCGAGACCACGTCAGCGGGGTCAAAGGATCCCCCCCCAGAGGAGCGCGGCGGCGAGGGGCGGGCACCGGCCGTGGTCAGGCTCTCGGGCTCGGCGGGCACGGTCTTCGCGGGCAGCTACGGCAACCTCGAAGGGTCGGAGAACGCTGAGGGCGTCCTCGAGGGCGAGCCCATAGAGTACGAGGTCGAGGTCCGCGACTCCGGCTTCGACATCGTCAGCGCTTCCTTCGTCAAACCCAGCCCCAGCGAGGGTACACTCGCCGTCGAGATACTCGTGGATGGCGAGGTCGTCACCCGGAGCGACACAAACTCGCAGTACGGTGCCCTCAACATCTCCTGGAGCTTCGGCGGCTGACGGGGCGGTACGCCGCCTCTCGTCGGCGAAAACGAAAGAGCCGGGGTCCTTCTAGACCCCGGCCCGCGGTGATTCCTCGGAGGGACCTCCGTTACGGAGTGGTCCTAATCTTGCGGTCGAGCAGCTCGACCAGAGTCTCGCGGTTCTTGTTCTGCTTCTCGTACTCGCGGACCTGCTCAAGCTCTCCCGCAGAGAGTCCGGCGAGCTTGTCCGAGATCTCTCCGACCGTCAACTCGTCGTAGTCCTCGGCCCCCACAGCATCGAGAACGGCGGCCCGAAGTTCGGCCTCTCGGATCACCTGCTCGGCCTGCTGGATAGACTGCTCGGTCTGCTCGGCGGCGTCTCCGGCCAACTGCAGCCCCTGCTGAGTGGCCCGCTGGGCGGTCTTCAGGCCCTCCTGGGCGTACGCGAACGGAGAGAAGAAGTCCCGGTAGGCCCCAGCCCACTCTTTGGTAAGCCTCTGGAAGCCCTCCTGTTGCCTGCGAGCGCTCTCTGCAAAAGCCTCTGTCGTGCGCAGGTTGTGATCCGCCTGCTCCCGAAGGGCCCCAATGCCGCTGGTCAGCCAGCTCTGGGCGAACCTGGCGTTGCGCTGCTGGAGCCGCACGAGCTTGACAGCGTTCGTCCACCACTCCCGCGCCGCCCTGGCGTTGCTCTCCTGCAGCTTGAGAAACTCAAGCCCGTCCCGAGCCACATCTGCGCTGCGCCGCTGGAAGGCCGCGAAGTTGTCCGCGAGAACCTCGTAGGAGCGGGCCTGAGCCTCGGTCATCTCCCCGACGGTGCGCGTTATCCTGTCCATGTCCCTGGTAATCGTCACTAGCCGTACCTCCACGATCGGTAAGTCGTTAGCACTACATTCCGTATGCACATATATCCTATCTGCATATTCTAAAACATCCCGGCACCCGAGTCCAGCTGTCGCGGCGCCCCGCTACCGGTTCGGTATGCTGTGATCTGCAGTTCACCCGGGCGCCGCGAGCCGATAACGTGACTTTGCCTCTATTCTTCGTACAGGCTGTGTCGAAGCGAGACCTACCCGACCTCCAACCGTCGCCGCTCCTCCTCGGTCTCCGCTATCCACATCTTGCAATACGCCCCCGTGGGAACCACGACTCCCTCCAGCGCGACGCTGCATCACGTTCCTGCTGCAAATAGACCTGTTTCGTCAGTAGGGCCGATGAGGCTCGAACCCACGCTGGAAAGATTTCGAGTCCGAGATGCCGCGGTCTGGTCCGTCCTGCGCCGTCGGAGAATACGGTGTTCTCAAGCCAAGAATGGGTCTTCGCTCCGGCGCCGCTTCCTCTTATTATCGGCTCCGTTCGGCTCCTATTGCTGCCATACTGCGCCATAATTAGCACGGTGCGCCACGTATCCTCTAGGCTTGCGTCTTAACCACCAAGAGAAGCCTGCTACCGACCGGGCAAAGGAAGTAAAGACCCGCCGTAACATCTCGGGAGCTTTGCCTGGAGGTGCAGCGTGAAGCGCGCGAGACGAAGAACTGGCTTTCCGCGAAGGATCTGAAGGCACTTGGGGCCTCCCTACCCTCGTGGTCGGCAAGATGCCGCCGCCCAAGAAGAAGGGAGCGGAAAGGGACGCGACGAAGAAAGGAGAAAGATGAACGAAGTCAACGCCTTCTTCATCGATAGGCACGCTCGGGCCTTGCCCGAAAAAAGAGAGCCGGCCAGGAGGCGGCGAACGAGCTCGCGTGCATGTGCACGGGCCGCGAACGTAAGCGCCACTTACCTGCTCCACGCCGTCCGCGAGCTCTTCGGCCAGCCCCCGCTCGCCGCCCGGTGCTTCCCGGAGTGGATCGCCGCCGCGCGGTTGTGGATGCTACGGTACGTGCCGGAGAGGCCAGGCGCCTTCGAGGTGGCGGCCGCGTGAACGGCGTGGAAGCACCGGCGAGGCTGCGGGAGCATCCCAGGGCCGGGAGAAAAGAGAACCTAATCATACCGGAGAGCGCGGCATGACAAAGCGCCGAGACGAAGACTATGAGAGGCGTACGTGGGAGGAAGAAAACAAACGGCGCGCTGAGACTGAGCGCCGGGGCGAGCAGCTTAGGGAGGCCTGGCGCCAGCGCCATCCGGAGGGGGGACGCGACAAGCCGAGGAGAGGAAAGCCGTGAAGGATCGCCGCCAGCCAGCCCGCGTTCGAGCTGGCCTCACAACTGTCCGCTCTCAAGGCGTGAGATGGGGGTGGATCCCGATGCGGCCGCCTTCTTCGCCAAGGTGCGCCGGGAGGACGTCGAATGGAGCCGGTGCGGGGAGTACCGGCCGTGGATAAAATCCGTCAAACCGAGAGGAGAGACAATATGAGCGATAAGGACGGCCAGAAAGAGCCTAAGTCTGTGCCGCTAGACCTGGAGGCCCAGCAACGTGACCTGGAGGCCGCCGGTTGGGAGCGCCTGTACCGCACCGGCAAGCTCTTGTGGAGGCACCCGGAGAGCGGCCACCTGTACCCGCAAGGCGCGGCGGTGGCCAGGCTCGGGCAGGACCGGCGGGGAGAAGACGAGTGAGTTACAAGGGAAGTGCCCTGCGGTGGATGGAGGACCTGACCGGGCTGTACGAGCGCTCCTTCCGCGAAGAAGAGAGGAAGGAGGAGGTTCTCGAGGTGTTTAGAGGGTTGGCGGGCATGAAGGAGTTGCGGTCGGTGGAGGTACCGGACCTCTCGTGGGGAGGCACGCGCCGCGGGGGCGCCGCGTGACCCGGGACAGCAACGCCGGGCGAAACGGCCTCCGCTGGGCGGGGTATGCCTGCGAGCTCTCCGTCGTGGATAGATTCTTGGACGCAAAGGAGGACACTTGAACGGCGATAAAGAGCAGCACCGCATGCTCGAGGAGGCCGGCTGGGAGCCGGAGGAAGTCGAGGACGAGACCATCTGGCGGAACCCGAAGGACGGAAACTGGTACGAGCAAGACAGGGCCATCCAGCTCCTGACGGGCGGCGAGGATGTGGGGAGCAGCGATTGAAGATCGAAGCCTGCGCTGCACTAGAGCAGCGCAGGGGACTGACGATGAGCTCCCCTTTTGCCCAGAACCTCACCACCGCCACAGAGGATGA
>JADDPV010000259.1 GCA_016781705.1 Rubrobacter sp. | reverse complement strand
AGGTGGATCTCTCGAACAAGAGCGAGGAGTTCCTTAACGTCAGCCCGTACGGCAAAGTCCCGGTCATCGTCGTGGACGGCACGAGCCTCTACGAGTCGAACGTGGTGAACGAATACCTCGACGAGGTGGTGCGCGAGCAGCTGTCCTTGATGCCGGAAGATCCCAGAGAGAGGGCGTTCGTCCGCTCCTGGATGGCTTTCGCCGACGATTACTTCTTCCCGGCCCTGTTCGTGGTCGGCGTCGGTGGGCAGCGGGGTTTCTCCGAGGAGAAGATAAGGGAGGCCCGCGACAGGCTCCGGGATGCCCTCTCCCGGCTGGAGAAACAGCTGGAGGGTAATGACTACCTGGTCGGCGAGTACTCTTTGGCCGATATCGCCCACGCCGGCAACTTCGTCCAACTTCGCGGGCTCGTGGACGAGGGTACGGTCTCTTTAGAGGACTACCCGAGCGTCGCCGCCTGGATGGAGAGGATCGAGGCCCGAAAGAGCTACCAGGCCGCTGCCTGACCCGCAGCGCCGCGCGCGCCATCTCCTGGGGCGGGTGGCCTTTCGGCCCTCCGGTGAGGCGTAGAGTCAGCAGCGAGGCATGCGGCGCAAACCACCAGCGCCGGCGAGGAGGATGGTGGGGCTGCCCGGGTAGCTACCGGGGTATCTAGAATCGCCAGCGGGGTCGGCCTCGACCGGCAAGACCTCGGCTGCTACCCCTTCTCCGGCGACCTGGAGCGTAGGGGGAGACCCGGGCAGCCCCGGAAGTGCAGCCCAGCCTTATACTCAACATCCGGTAGAGTCCGCGTTGGGGCCGGTTAGTAGCCTCTCTTGCCTTCCTCGCAGGTCTCGAAGTGCTCGAGGTTGTCGCGGAGCAGGGCATCTCCCAGACGGAGCATCTCTAAGACGCGCTCGTCGGCGATCGAGTAGTAGGCGTTGCGGCCCGTGCGGCGCACCTGGACGTAACCACACGACGACAGGCAGCGCAGGTGATCCGAGATGCGCGGTTGCGGCGCATCTAGCTCGCTCACCAGGTCACCGACCTTCGTCTCGCCCCGCCGCGCCAGGAGCAGCAGGATCGAGAGCCGCGTCGAGTTCGCGAACCCATTGAACGAGCGCGCCAGAGAGCACATCTCTTCGCTCTCGCGCCCGACCTCTATCTCGGGGAACGCGCCTCGTTCTATTAACTTCTCTTGCATCAATAACTCCTTTCACGTCGCGCATACTATATACCAATGTGCCTGCTCGTACATGGGTTAACCGTATAATTAATTGCCCGTGCACCCGGCGCGTGACGACCCTGGCGCGGCCCGCGGCGGGGATGGCCGGTAAAGTAAAATCTCCGAGGGAGAGCGCGAACCCTCTGTTGGAGGCTTCGAGAAGTGAGCGTTCTGGACAAAGCCATAGCCAGCTCCGTGACCGTCATTCCGCGGCCCATCGTGAAGAGGATCTCCGGCCGCTACATAGCCGGGGAGCGGGTGGAAGAGATGATCGAGAAGATCCGCGAGCTGAACCGCGAGGGCTGCGTCGCCACGGTGGACGTACTCGGCGAAGGCGCGAAAGACAGGTCCGACGCCGCGGAGACGCTGCGCCGGTACAAGGAGGTCCTCGACGCCCTCGACGAGCACGGCCTGAGTTCCGGTATCTCCGTCAAGCTGACGGCACTGGGGCTCACGCTGGACGGGGGGTTGTGCCGGGCGAACCTGGAGGAGATCGTCGAGTACGCCGCCGGGAAGGGGCGCTTCGTGCGGGTGGACATGGAGGACTCGCCGTACACCTCCGCCACGCTGGACCTCGTCCTCGGCGTGCACGAGCACCACGAGAACGTCGGGGCCGTGATCCAGGCGTACATGCGCCGCAGCCTAGCGGACGTGGAGAGGCTAACGCGGGAGGGCGTCTCGGTCAGGCTGTGCAAGGGCATCTACGACGAGCCGCGGGCGGTCGCCTTCAAGGACTTCGACACCGTGCGAGGGAACTACGTGCTGCTCCTGGAGGAGCTATTCCGGGGCGGGGTCTACGTAGGCATCGCGACCCACGACGGATACCTCGTCTGGCACGCCCTGCGACTGATCCACCAGATGAAAGTCCCCAAAGACCGCTACGAGTTCCAGACGCTCCTGGGGGTGGACGAGGAGTTGCGCACGATACTCGTCGGAAGCGGGCACAAGCTCAGGGTTTACGTGCCCTTCGGCGAGGACTGGTACGAATACTCCACCCGGCGTCTCAAGGAGAACCCCAAGATAGCGCGCTACGTAGCCGGGGATGTGATCGGGAGCATCTTGGGAACCATCAAACGGGACGGATCCAAGAAGAAGTAAACGATGCTGGGGAGGAGCGCGAAATGGGTCTTATGCCATACGAGAACGAGCCGTACCTCGATTGGTCGGACGGGACGAACGTCGAGAAGATGCGCGCCGCCCTCGCGGAGGTGGGCGCTGCTTTGGGCAGGAGCTACCCGGCGATCATCGGCGGCGAGCGCGTCGAGACAGACGGCGAGATAGTCTCCGTCAACCCATCCGACCCCTCGAGGGTCGTCGGGCGCACCGCCCGCGCCACCGAGCGCGAGGCGGACGCGGCGCTTGAGACGGCTACAAGAGCGTTCGAGAGCTGGAGCCGCGCCGCCCCGGAGGCGAGGGCGCGGATACTGTTGCGGGCGGCGGCCATTATGCGCCGCAGGAAGTTCGAGTTCCTGGCCTGGGAGGTCTACGAGGGCGGCAAGCCCTGGGCCGAGGCCGACGCGCAGGTCGCCGAGGGCATAGACTTCCTCGAATATTACGCGCGCGAGATGCTGCGCCTGAAGGACGGCGTGGAGATCTACGCCGTCCCCGGCGAGGAGAGCCGCTACTTCTACCAGCCCATGGGCGTCGGGGTCGTCATCGCGCCCTGGAACTTCCCAACCGCCATCCTCGCCGGCATGTCCAGCGCGGCTATCGTCGCCGGCAACACCATCGTCATGAAGCCGTCGGAGTTCACGAGCGTCATCGGGGCGAAGGTAGCGGAGGTCTTCGAGGAGGCGGGGCTCCCCGAGGGTGTTTTGAACTTCCTGCCCGGGTACGGCTCGGAGGTCGGGGATTACCTGGTGTCCGACCCTCGAACCCGATTCGTCTCGTTCACCGGCTCGATGAAGACGGGGTTGAGGATCAACGAGCTGGCGGCGAGGCGGACGGAAGACCAGCGTTGGATCAAGCGCGTCATCGCCGAGATGGGCGGCAAGGACGCGATGGTGATAGACGACTCCGCGGACCTGGAGTCCGCCGCCGCCGACATAGTGAAGAGCGCCTACGGCAACGCGGGCCAGAAGTGCAGCGCCGCGAGCCGCGCCATCCTGCACGCCGACGTCTACGATGAGGTGCTGGCGAAGGTGCTGGAAGGGGCGCAGGCCCTCAAGCTCGGCGTCCCGGACGACCCGGGCGTCTCGGTCGGCCCGGTGATAAGCGACGCCCAGTTCGAGAAGGTCTCGGGCTACATCGAGACCGGCAAGGGCGAGGGCGAGCGCCTCCTGGGCGAGGACCCCGGCGACCCGAAGGCGGGATATTTCGTCACCCCGACCGTCTTCGGCGAGGTGGACCCGAGGGCGAGGATAGCGCAGGAAGAAATTTTCGGCCCCGTCCTCTCGGTGATAAAGGCCCGCGACTTCGAGGACGCCCTGCGGATAGCCAACGACACGCCCTACGGGCTTACCGGCGGCGTCTACTCGAAGAACCGCGATCACCTGGAGCGGGCGCGCCGCGAGTTCAGGGCAGGCAACGTGTACTTCAACCGCGGCATCACGGGCGCTCTGGTCGGCGTGCAGCCCTTCGGGGGCTTCGGGCTCTCGGGCACCGACTCGAAGGCCGGCGGCCCGGACTATCTGCCCCAGCACATGCTCGCCAAGACCGTCGTCGAACGCTTCTAGCCGGCAAGCCCACATAGCAACCGTTGACGCGAAGCCGTCGGGGGTGGCAAACTTCCGGTTAGAGAAGATAGGGGTATGGGAGGGCCGTCCGGTCTCTGGCCGCGAAAGACTAACGGGGGTGCGCGCGGATGCTTGCGAAGGACGATCTGCTGGATGAGGTCTTCGATCGGGTGCGGGAGCTATTGCCAGAAGATCGAGCGCCGCGGGTCGAGGAGTTCGTACGCCAGTATTACGCCTGGGTCTCGCCGGAGGACCTGGAGTCTCGTAGCGCCATCGACCTGTACGGGGCGGCCCTCTCGCACCTGAACTTCGCCCGCCAGCGGGCGCCAGGTACCGCGAAGGTGCGCGTTTACAACCCGCAACACGAGGAGCACGGCTGGCAGTCCACGCACACCGCCGTCGAGATCGTCACCGACGACATGCCGTTCCTGGTGGATTCCGTAGGTATGGAACTAAACCGCCGCGGGTTCGCCGTACACCTCATCATCCACCCCATGATGAAGATGAGGCGCGACGCGGAGGGTTGGATCGTCGAGATACTGCCCCTCGAAGCCGACGCGGACGGCGCCACGCCGGAGTCGATCATACACGCGGAGGTGGACCGGCACACGGAGCCGGAGGCGCTCGAAGAGCTGCACGGCCACCTGCACCGGGTACTCGGGGAGGTACGCGCGGCGGTCGAGGACTGGCCGAAGATGCGCGAGGAGGCGCGGAGCATCGCCGCCGGGCTAGAGGAGGAAGCGCCGCCGGTGAGCGGGGAGGAGGTCGCGGAGACGGCGGCTTTTCTGAGGTGGATGGAGGACCACCACTTCACGTTCTTGGGCTACCGCGAGTACGACCTGCGCGAGGAGGATGGGGAAGACGTCTTGCGGGCGGTCCCCGGGTCCGGGCTAGGCATCTTGAGGGACGCGGGCTCGAGCCCCGTCTCGGGCAGCTTCGCCAGGCTGCCGCCGGGGGCGCGCAAGCTCGCCCGGGAGCGGCGCTTGCTCACGTTGACGAAGGCGAACACGCGGGCCACGGTCCACCGCCCATCTTACCTGGATTACGTCGGTGTCAGGCGGTTTGGCGCCGGGGGCGAGGTCGTCGGGGAGCGGCGTTTCCTGGGGCTGTACACCACCGCGGCCTACAAGGCGGACCCGCGCGAGATACCCCTTATACGCCGCAAGGTCGAGTCGATCCTCAAACGCGCCTCCTTCCCGCCCAACAGCCACTACGAGAAGGGCCTCGTGGAGACGCTGGAGAGCTACCCGCGCGACCAGCTTTTCCAGATCTCCTCGGACGAACTGTACGAGATCTCCCTTGGCATGCTCCACCTGCAAGAACGCCAGCGCGTCCGGCTCTTCGTGCACCCCGACCCCTACGGCCGTTTCCTCTCGTGCCTGGTGTTCGTACCGCGCGACCGCTACGACACGAGCACCCGAGAACGGATGCAGGAGGTCCTGCGTAGAGCGTTTGGCGGAGCGAGGGTCGAGTTCTCCGTCCGGCTCTCGGAGTCGGTGCTCGCCCGCATCCACTTCGTCGTCTACATCGAGCAGGGAGAGATCCCAGAATACGACGCCGGTCAGATAGAAGAGAGGCTCGCCGAGGCGGTTCGCGCGTGGCCCGACAACCTGTACGGGGCGCTGGTCGAGCGTTGCGGCGAGGAGTTGGGGGTAGAGCTGTTCAACCGCTACCGGGAGGCGTTCCCCGTCGGCTACCGCGATGAGTTCCTCGCCCGCACCGCCGTCGCCGACATCCGCGACCTCGAGGAGCTGGCGGGAGAGGGCGACATGCGCACGAGGCTCTACCACCCGCTGGAGGCCCCGGACGACTTCTTGCGCTTCAAGATGTTCTGTCGAGGCGATCAGATCCCGCTCTCCAGCGTCGTGCCGCTGCTGGAGAACATGGGGGTCAGGGTCGTGGACCAGCGGCCGTTCGAGGTCGAGCCCGCCGGGGCGGGGGTGGCCTGGATCTACGACTTCGGCCTCACCTATGAGGCGGAGGGCCGGCTCCAGACCGAGGAAGTCAGAGAGATCTTCCAGGACGCCTTCGCCAAAACCTGGAACGAAGACGTGGAGAACGACGGGTTCAACCGCCTCGTCCTCCGGGCCGGGCTCACCTGGCGCCAGGTCTCCATCCTTAGAGCCTACTCCCGCTACCTGCGCCAGACCGGCATCACCTTCAGCCAGGCGTACATAGAAGAGACCCTCACGACGGCCCCGCGGATAGCCCGCCTCCTCGTAGAGCTCTTCGAGGCCCGCTTCGATCCGGCCCGCCAGAGCGAGGCCGAAAGCGAGACGGAGCGCCTGAAAGGGGAGATAGAGGAGGCGCTCGACGCGGTGGCGAGCCTGGACCAGGACCGCATCCTGCGCAGCTTCCTGAACGTCGCCCTCGCGACCTTGCGGACGAACTACTATCAGGTAGGAGGGGACAGGGGACCGAAGTCGCACCTCTCGTTCAAGTTCGACCCCGAGCGCATCCCCGAGTTGCCGCTGCCGCGCCCGATGTTCGAGATCTTCGTCTACTCCCCCAGGACCGAAGGGGTCCACTTGCGGGGCGGCAGGGTCGCGCGCGGCGGCATCCGCTGGTCCGACCGCCGGGAGGACTTCCGCACCGAGGTCCTGGGCCTCATGAAGGCCCAGATGGCGAAGAACGCCGTGATCGTACCCGTCGGCGCGAAGGGTGGCTTCGTGGTCAAACGCCCGCCCGCGAGCGGCGAGCGCGACGCGCTCATGCGCGAGGTGCGCGCCTGCTACGAGGTCCTCATCCGCGGCATGCTCGACCTGACCGACAACATCGCCGGGGACGAGGTCGTCCCGCCCCGGGACGTTGTCCGCTACGACGAGAACGACCCCTACCTCGTCGTCGCCGCCGACAAGGGCACCGCGACCTTCTCGGACACGGCCAACGCCATCTCCGCGGAGTACGGCTTCTGGCTCGGCGACGCCTTCGCCTCGGGTGGCTCTGCCGGCTACGACCACAAGAAGATGGGCATCACGGCGCGCGGCGCGTGGGAGTCGGTGAAACGCCACTTCCGCGGGCTCGGCAGGGACGTCCAGAACGAGGACTTCACCGCTACGGGCATCGGCGACATGTCCGGCGACGTGTTCGGAAACGGGATGCTCCTCAGCCGTCACACAAAGCTAGTCGGCGCGTTCAACCACCTGCACGTCTTCCTCGACCCCGACCCTGATCCCGAAGAGAGCTTCGCCGAGCGCGAGCGGCTCTTCGGCCTGCCGCGCTCCTCGTGGTCCGACTACGACCCTGACCTCATCTCCGAGGGCGGAGGCGTCTTCTCGCGCGCCGCGAAGTCCGTCCCGCTCTCGCCGCAGGTGAAGGAGCTGCTCGAGGTCGAGGAGGACTCGTTGACCCCGAACGAGGTGATACGGGCCCTGCTCAAGGCGCCGGTGGACCTGCTCTGGAACGGCGGCATTGGCACCTACGTGAAGGCGAGCGACGAAACTAACGCCGACGTGGGCGACAGGACCAACGACAGCTTGAGGGTGGACGCGAACGAGCTCAGGTGCCGCGTGGTCGGGGAGGGGGGGAACCTCGGGTTCACGCAACGTGGGCGCGTGGAATTCGCCCTCGAGGGCGGCAAGATAAACACGGACGCCATAGACAACTCCGCGGGGGTGGACTGCTCGGACCACGAGGTGAACATCAAGATACTGCTGGACGCCGTCGTCGAGAGCGGCGACATGACCGGAAAACAACGCAACGAGCTGCTCGCGGAGATGACAGAGGAGGTGGCCGGGCTCGTCCTGCGCGACAACTACGACCAGACCCAGGCCCTCGCCAACGCCGTCGTCCAGGCCGCCCCGATGGTGGACGTCCACGCCCGTTACATCCGCCACCTGGAGAGCACCGGCAGGCTCAGGCGCGAGCTCGAGGCCCTGCCAGACGAGGAGGCACTCTCCGAGCGCAAGTCGAACGGCGGCGGGCTGACCGCCCCCGAATTCGCCGTCCTTCTCGCGTACACCAAGCTCGCGCTCTACGGGGAGTTGCTCGACTCCGACGCGCCGGAGGACCCCTACCTGTCGGGAGAGCTGGAGCGGTACTTTCCGGCGGCTTTGGGCGAGCGCTTCCACGATAGGATGTTGGGGCACCGCCTGCGGCGCGAGCTCATCGCCACCCGGGTGAGCAACGACATAGTCAACAGGGCCGGGACGACCTTCGCCTTCCGCATGGGAGAGGAGACCGGGGCGGGGGCGCCGGAGATAGCACGAGCATACGCTGCGGCGCGCGAGATCTTCGCCATGCGCTCCCTGTGGGCCCAGATAGAAGCCCTGGACAACCGGGTCGAGACGGAGACACAGACGAAGATGCTCCTCGACGCGCGCAAGCTCGTCGAGCGGGCGACGCGCTGGCTTCTGCGCAACCGCCGCTCTCCCCTCGACATCGCCGAAACGGTCTCCTACTTCTTCGAGGGGACCAAACAGCTCGCCCGGCGCATCCCCGAGCTGTTGCTGGACGGCGACCGCGAGGCCCTCCGGGCGACGACCGAACGCCTCGTCGAGGCTGGGGTCCCGCCTGACCTCGCGAAGCGCGCGGCGACCCTGAACCCGCTGTTCTCCGCGCTGGACGTCGTGGACATCGCCGCCACTACCGGCGAACCCGTCGAGGCCGTGGCCGCCGTCTACTTCGCCCTGGGCGACCGGCTCCGGATCCACTGGCTGCGCGGCCACGTCGAGGCGCTCCCCCGGCAGGACCGCTGGCAGACCCTCGCGAGGGCCGCTCTGCGCGACGACCTCTACGGATTGCAGGCCGGGTTCACCGCCGGCGTCCTGCGCGGCGTCCCCGGAGAGCCGGACACCCCGGCGCGCATCGAAGCCTGGGTGGAGGACAACCGCGCCTTGGTGGAGCGTTTCATTCGGGTGCTCAGGGACGTGAACGCCAGTGGAACTTTCGACCTCTCGACGCTCTCGGTGGCGCTGCGCGAGCTGCGCAACCTCGCGACGCACTCCGACGCGTCGCGCGCGCAGGTGGAGGCGCCCGCTCGCTAAGAGGTGCGGCCGGAGCTGCTACTCGAAAATCTCGTTCACAGGGCGCTCGAAGCCGGAACGGCCCGCCGCCGCTCAGGGTGTCCCCGGTGGCAAGAGTAGTCATCTCCTCTAGAGACTCGTAGACCATCACGGAGCGGGTGTCTGGGTAGAAGGCCCCCACGCGGCGGACCCCGGAGTCGAGCGGCAGCTGGTCCTCTGCTTGGGACCCGGTGGCCGTGCCATTTGGCGGGACGAACTCGGCGGCCAGGTCCGGGGCGAGGTCCCGATACACTTCCCTTCGAGCGGGCCGCCGGGGACGCGTTCTCGGGCCAGGAAGGAGACGTCTGGGGCGCATCTCGCCTCGGGATCGTGGGAGAGTCTGAACCCCGTCTGCGCGGTGAGCACCACGCCCAACCGTTGCGTTTTCACGTGTCGATCCAAGTGAGAGGCTAGCCTCATCGCGACCCTTCCGCGCCGTCCGCCTGTCGGTTTCATCTCCTTTGTCTCATCTGCACCAGCTCACGATGCTTGCCGTCGTCGGGCAGCCGGAGGAACTCCTCCGCGGTCATCCCTGTACTGGTCTTCGCCACTTCCCTGGCTCCCCGAGTTCGTTCGCGGCCGATCTCCGGCCCTCCAAAAGCTCCGACGCCGGACCGACCTGTCTCGTGCGGCCTTGAGAGCCCTTCCACCGGGAAACGGGGATACGACGCTGCGGTTTAGGCAGGGTCGCTCGTGTCGGGTGGAAAGCAACCAAGGAGGTATACAGCGGATCGGGAGGGAGGACGATCCTCTTCAAGAGAGGATGGTACCCGGGATCTCGTCGCCGCTTCCAGCCGGAGCCTCTCCGCTGAAGGGGCTCTCGGGCCTCCTCAGCGCCGTCCCTTAGTTTTGTGGGGTTGCGAAGCGGCGTGGGGAGCTGCGCTACAATGCGGGCCGATAAGTGGGGAAGTGCCGCCGAGACGACGAGGAGGTGTTCGAGCGGTGAGCTTGGAGGAGTACCGCAGCTTCCACCGGCGTTCGCTGGAGAGCCGCGACGAATTCTGGGCCGAGCAGGCCCGGAGCATCGACTGGAACAAGGGGTTCGAGGAGGTCTGCGATTTCTCCAACCCGCCCTTCGCGCGGTGGTTCGTCGGGGGAGAGACGAACCTGTGCCACAACGCCGTGGACCGGCACCTGGAGGCGCGCGGCGACCAGGACGCCCTCGTGCACGTCTCGACGGAGACGGACGAGCGAAGGAGCTACACCTACCGCGAGCTCTACAGGGAGGTGAACGCCTGCGCGGCGATGCTGCGCGGGCTCGGCGTGGAGCGTGGGGATCGCATCGTGATCTACATGCCGATGGTGGTCGAGGCGATCTTCGCGATGCTCGCCTGCGTGCGGCTCGGCGCGATACACTCGGTCGTCTTCGGCGGCTTCGCCGCCGCCAACCTCGCCAAGCGCATAAACGACGCGAAGCCCAAAGTCATGATCACCGCCGATGCCGGCTCGCGCGGCGGCAACTTGGTGCGCTACAAGCCGCTCGTGGACGAGGGGCTGCAGAGCTCGGACCACCCCCCGGAGCGCGTGGTCATCTTCGACCGGGGCCTCGATCCGGAGATGGAGAGGGTAGAGGGGCGCGACCTGGACTACGCCGCCCTGCGCGAGGAGCACCTGGGGACGGAGGTCCCCGTGGAGTGGGTAGAGTCGAGCGAGCCGAGCTACATCCTGTACACGTCGGGGACGACGGGGACGCCGAAGGGCGTGCAGCGCGACACGGGCGGACACGCGGTGGCTCTGGCCGCCTCGATGCGCAGCGTGTTCGCCTCCGAGCCGGGGGAGACGATGTTCACCGCGTCGGACATCGGCTGGGTCGTGGGGCACTCGTACATCGTGTACGCGCCGCTCCTGTACGGGATGACCTCCATCGTCTACGAGGGGCTGCCCATCCGGCCGGACCCCGGCATATGGTGGAGGATCGTCGAGGAGCACAAGGTCTCGACGATGTTCACCGCGCCCACGGCGATCCGCGCCCTGCGCAAGGCGGACCCCGAGTACATGAAGAAGTACGACGTGAGCTCTTTGCGCAACCTCTTCCTCGCGGGCGAGCCGCTGGACGAGCCGACCTCGCGCTGGGCGGCGGAGGCCCTCGGCGTCTCGGTGAGGGACAACTATTGGCAGACGGAGACGGGTTGGCCGATCCTCTCCAGCATGCTTCCCGGTCTCGAGGACGCGCCCCTCAAGCCGGGCTCGGCGGGCTTCCCGTGCGCGGGCTACGATATCAGGCTGGTACACGAGGAGACAGGAGAGGACGTGGGCCCGGAGGAGCGGGGCGTGCTCGCGATACAGCCGCCGCTGCCGCCGGGGTGTATGAGCACGATCTGGGGCGACGACGAGCGGTTCGTGCAGACGTACTTCTCGGACTTCCCGGAGCGGCAGCTGTACTCGACGTTCGACTGGGCGACGAAGGACGAGGAAGGCTACCACTACATCATGGGGCGCTCCGACGACGTCATAAACGTCGCCGGGCACCGGTTGGGGACGCGCGAGATCGAGGAGGCCATAAGCGACCATCCGGAGGTTGCCGAGTCCGCCGCCGTCGGCGTCAAAGACGAAGACAAGGGGCAGGTGGTCTACGCATACGTGGTCCCGAAGGACGCAGATAAAGCCGGATCCGAGGAGGGGCTCCGGGAGCTCGAACGATCCGTCAAGGAGATCGTGGCGGACAAGGTCGGGAGGATAGCGCGGCCCAACGCGATCTTCTTTGTGGACGCCCTGCCCAAGACGAGGAGCGGCAAGATGCTCCGCCGCGGCATCCAGGCCCTCGCCGAGAGCCGTGACCCGGGCGACCTCTCCACGCTCGAAGATCCCGCCGCCCTGGAGAGCGTGCGCGGCTCGGCGGGCTCCGACGGAGGCGGTTC
>JADDPV010000264.1 GCA_016781705.1 Rubrobacter sp. | reverse complement strand
TCTAGAACAACC
The DNA here is from genome assembly GCA_016781705.1 of Rubrobacter sp. GTDB lineage: Bacteria > Actinomycetota > Rubrobacteria > Rubrobacterales > Rubrobacteraceae > Rubrobacter_F. Next base: position 11,859 of record JADDPV010000264.1, on the reverse strand, counting down.
CGACGCTCCCCGGGGGCGAAGCGTCACCCAGCCACCGGCCGCGACCCCTCGACGACGCCCGGCGCCCGGCCGTCCTCTCCGGCGCTCTCCGCCGACTCTCTGACGATGCCGCGCGAGATCACGAGCCGCTGTATCTCGCTCGTGCCTTCGTAGATCTTCGTGACCCGCGCGTCCCGGTAGTGCCTCTCCACCGGATAGTCCTTCATGTACCCCCGCCCGCCCAATACCTGCACAGCGTCGTGGGTGACCTCGTTGGCGACCTCGGAGGCGTAGAGCTTGGCCCGCGCCCCTGCCTCGGTGACACGAACCCCGCGGTCCTTCATCCAAGCCACCTCGTAGGTCAGGAGGCGTACCGCCCGGATCTTCGTCTGCATATCCGCGAGCTTGAACGCTATCGCCTGGTGGCCGGCCAGCGGCTTGCCAAACATGGTCCTCTCGGAGGCGTAGCGCGCCGCGTAGCGGAACGCCGCCTCGGCGATGCCGATGGCCTGCGCGGCTATCCCGATCCTGCCGCCGTCCAGGTGCCCAAGGCCACCCGCAGTCCCCTCCCCTCCTCCCCGAGCCTGTCCTCCTCGGGCACGAACACACCGTCGAGCAGAACGTCGTCCGTGGTGGCGGAGATCACACCCATCTTCCTGGCATGAGTGCCGAACGTGACGCCCTCTGCGTCCATCGGGACGACGAACGCCGCCACGCCTTCGGGGGCTCGGGTAAAGAGGACAGTCGTGCCGGCGGCGCGGCCGTTGGTGACCCACTGCTTGTGCCCGCTCACGCGGTAGCCGCCCTCCACCTTCTCGGCTCGCGTCACGATCGAGGCGGCGTCGGAGCCCGACTCAGGCTCGGTGAGGGCGAAGCACCCGATCTTGGCTACCCGCGCAAGTTCCGGCACGAAGCGCGTCCGCTGCTCCCCGGCACCGTAGTCCAGGATCGGCAGCGTCCCCGCGCTCGTGTGTACCGCCAGCGTCACGCCGACGCCCGCGTCCGCGCGGCTGATCTCCTCCAAGAGCAGTATGTAAGAGAGGAAGCCCACCCCAGCCCCGCCGTACTCCTCCGGCACGCACAGCCCCGTGAACCCAGGCTCCGCCAGCTTCTTCAGCGTCTTGAAGGGGGCCCGGTCCTCCCGGTCCAACTCCGCCGCGCGCGGCGCGACCTCCCGGTCGGCGAACTCCGCCGCCCGTTCCTTGATCCCCGCTGCTCCTCGCTGAGCTCGAAGTCCATTCGAGACCTCCATTCGACAGGGCTGGTGTTGGTCGACTATCGGTTGCGATTCTACCGGTGGTGCTCCAAAATATGCGGGGGAGAGCGAAAGGATCTTCCTCTCAGGCGAGGAGCATCGAATGCCATCGAACACGAACGAACAGGCCGACCGTCGTACCGATTCCCGGGGCGCTCGTCCGCTATTCATATTGATCATCATCGGGGGCGTGAGCTTCCTCCTGTGGTACATCAGTGACGTTGCAGAGCATTTTCCCCTCCTGAACCCTATCGGCCGCCTTTACTCGCTCTCGCTCTCCGTCGGGACGTTCGTCGTCGTGAGCGCCGCCGTGTTGTGGTTGCGACGAAAGAAGTTGTCTTCGGCGGACGAGCTGGCGGTCGAGTGGCTCGTGTCGATCGTCACCTCGCTATTCTTCGGCGTCGTCGCGGCGCTTGTTTCGACGGTTTGGATGTTCCCGATCCTGAACGGCGCCCTGGACTATGGACCCGCCACGCAGCGTTCTTATACGGTGGCGGAGTTCGTACCGGAAGAACGTGACTTCCGTGGGACGTGCCCGGGGAGAAGTGGGGATTTGATTGAGCGTGACGATTCCCACTACCTTCTGAAGCCACGCGGTACGCAAGACGGCGACGGACGGATCATGATCGGCGTACGCTGCGACGACGACCGCGGCCTGCCGACGGACGACGGCGACATCGTGCCGGTAAACGGCGAGGTCGTGGTGGACGTCAAGCCGGGGCTTTTCGGCAGGCCGTGGCGGGCGGGGCTACACGCGGCGCCGGGCGAGTAGACGAAGGGAGTGGGAGGTCTCCTCTTGAAGCCCACGGCCCGCGAGCACGTCACGACCCACGAGGGAGCGGCGCCCCTGGTCCTACGACTGCGGCCAGCCGTCGAGCTTACCCTGGACCGGCTCCTCGAGGTTTCCTCGCTTAGTAGCGACCTGCGCCTCGAACTGACCGCGAGAGGAGTGCTGGTGGTCATACCGCCAGCGGGGAGCGAGGCCGCGGACCGCAACGCCGAGCTTACGATGCAGATGCTCATCTGGGCCAGGCGCGACGGCACGGGCGTGACCTTCGACTCCTCGGCCGGTTTCACCGTCCCCAACGGGGCGGTGCGCTCCCCGAACGCCTCCTGGGTAGAACGTTCGCGTTGGACTTCGCTGACGGCCGGGCAGCGTCAGAACTTCGCTCCCTTATGCCCGGACTTCGTGATCGAGCTTCGCTCCCCATCCGACAGCTTGAGCGTAGCGCAAGCCAAGATGCATGAGTACCTGGAGAATGGGGCGAGGCCGGGGTGGCTCCTGGATCCCGACCAGAAGCGCGTATGCGTCTATCGCCCCGGAGCGCCGACCCAACGACTGGAGAACCCCGAAAAGGTCTCAGGCGACACCACTCTCCCGGGCTTCGACTTGGACCTGCGCGAGGTGTGGTGATCGATCCAACGCAACGCTTCTCGAACAGGGTCGAGAATTACGTCAGGTTCCGTCCCTCTTATCCGCGGGCGGTCCTGGAACTGCTGGAAACGGAATGCGGCCTCACGAGCGCCTCGGTTATAGCGGACGTGGGCTCGGGGACGGGCATCCTGAGCGAGCTGTTCCTGCAGAACGGCAACCGCGTCTTCGGGGTCGAACCGAACGGGGAGATGCGCGAAGCCGGCGAGCGGTATCTCGGGGGCTACGCCTCCTTCGTGAGCGTCGCCGGGACGGCGGAGGAGACGAAACTCGAAGGTGAGAGTGTGGACTTCGTATTGGCGGGCCAGGCGTTCCACTGGTTCGACCCCGCGCGGGCGCGCGAGGAGCTCGGGCGCATCCTGAAGCCCGGCGGGTGGGCCGTCATCCTCTGGAACTCGCGGCGGCGGGACGCTACGCCCTTCCTCGCCTCCTACGAGCGGCTGCTACGAGAGCACGGCACGGACTACGAGCAAGTCGAGCACGTCCGCGGCGCGGCGGAGATGGTGGAAGAGTTCTTCGGAACAGACCGCTACCGAACGGCGACCTTCGACAACGCCCAGACGCTCGACCTCGACGGGCTGAAGGGACGCCTGCTCTCTTCGTCCTACGTCCCGGGACCGGGCGAGGCCGGCGCGGGCGCCATGCTCCGGGACGCCGAAGAGGTCTTCCGCGAGCACGGGATGGGTGGCCACGTCACCCTCGAGTACGAAACGGAGGTCTACTACGGTCGCCTGGGCGACGGCAGGCGTGGCTCGCCTTCATAGATCGCCGCTCTCTCGGCCCGCCGCACCGAACGTGGATGGGGCGCTCCCCGACGTCGGGGCGGGCGTCACCGTCACAACACCTTCACAATAAGCGTTCCACCGCTGGCGATTGCTTGCCAACGGCGATAGCTTAGCGCGGCGAGAAGACCCGATGCCTGAAGCCTGGCGCCCGAAGCCTCTATCAATCGTCCGTCTCGCCCTCGAAGAGCGCGAACACCGCGCCCTGGGGGTCCGTTACGACCGAGATCCTGCCGGCCCCGAGGTCGAGCGGCCCGACCAGCGCCTCGCCGCCCAGCTCCCGCGCCCTCGCGACGGCGCTATCACAGGAGAGGACCGTGAAGTAAGGGAGCCAGTAGGGCGGCGCGTCGCCGTGCTGCTCCGTCATGGGCATGATGCCGCCGTTCATGGAGCTGGCGTTCCTGATCGTTGCGTAGACCAGCCTGCCATCTTCTTCTATAGGCTCCGTCTCCCAGCCGAAGAGCCCGCCGTAGAAAGCGCCGGCCGCCTCGGGCTCCCGGCTCTGAAGCTCGTTCCACGCCAGGCAGCCGATATCGTTGACCCTACCGGCGCCGGCCCACTCCCCCGGCTGCCAGGCCGCGAGCACCGCGCCCGCCGGGTCCTGGATGATGGCCATCCGGGCACCGGCGTAGGAGTCGAATACCCCGCCATGCACCGTTCCGCCCAGCTCCCGTGCTCTGGAGGCGGTCGCATCGGCGTCCTGGACGCTCACGTAGGAGAACCAGTGCGGCGGGACGCCCATCTCGCGCCGCTCAGGTTCCAGCTCGTACAGCGCGCAGACCTCGTCGCCGTCCAGGTGCAGCATCGTGTACGTCCCGCCCTGCTCGCCCGAGGTGTCCTCCGCCTCCCAGCCGAAGAGATCGCCGTAGAAGGCCCTCGCGCCCGCCGGATCGGTGGTCGCCAGGTCCACCCAGCAGAACGTCCCCGGCTCGTAACGCTCCCTCTTGCCCATCCGCTCCTCCTTCATTGGGGCTGCCCCACGAGTCTACGGGAGCGCCTCCCGTTCCCAAGTAGCAAAGAGGCCGGTGGCCAGGAGGCGTCACGCACCGGTTTCATCCGCTGCGCCGCAACGCCTCCCGGTGGGCGGCGGCGCGCTTGACGTAGGTACGCACGCCGCGGGCAATATCTTGCGTTTGCTCCTCCGTCACCTCGCGCACGCGTTTCGCCGGCACGCCGACGATGAGGCTGCGGGGCGGGAACTCCTTACCCTCGGGGACGAGGGCGCCGGCGGCGACGATGGAGCCCTCGCCTATACGGGCACCGTTCATGATGGTCGCGCCCATCCCCACGAGGCAGCCGTCCCCGACCTCGCAGCCGTGCACGACCGCCCGGTGCCCTACCACGCAATCGTCGCCCACGACCGCCGGATAGCCCGGATCCGCGTGTAAGACGCAGCTATCCTGAATATTGGTGCGCACGCCGATGGTTATGGGCTCCGTGTCGCCGCGCAGCACCGCCCCGTACCATACGCTCGACTCCTCTCCCAGAGTAACCCGACCGATCACGAACGCCCCGGGCGCTACGAAGGCGGAAGGGGCAACCTCCGGGAAGGCGTCATCAAAGGGAAGGAGCGTCCCGCCGTTCACAGCCAACGGCGCACCTGCCGTTTGTAGCGGAGGTACTCGTCGCCGAACTTGCGCTCCAGGTAATGCTCCTCACGCTCGATCACGCCGCGCCGCATGACGTAGAGGACGCCGGGGAGCAGCAAAGCGGCCCAGAGTGCGTTGCGGAGGGCGGTGATACCGCCGTACACCAGCGTGAGGCTGAGGTAGAGTGGGTTGCGGGTGAAGTGGTACGGCCCCTCGGTGACGATCTTGGTCGCGGGTTTGGTCAGACTTATGTTGGTGCCCGCGCGGCGCATGGCGCGGCGGCCAAGCAGCATCAGGGACAGGCCGCGCGGCAAGAAGGCGGCCGGGTACAGGCGATTCATCAGCAACCCGGCGGCCAGCGTCCCCGCGTAGATCAGGGGCGGAGGGGCGACCACGCTGGGGTTGTCGGGAGGATCGTGCGGGACACCTCGCGTCTCGTCGCTCATCCTGGCGCCTCCTTTGGGTACAGGGTCTCGCTTCCGTCAGTCACGGCGCGGGTTTGCTTCGAGGAATCCGAGGAGCAGCCGCCGGAACTCTTCGGGCTTCTCGACGTGCGGGGAGTGCCCGCAGTCCGGCACGAGCTCCTCGCGGTACGTCCCGCCAGCCTCCGCGTACTCGTGGAGGACGGCGCGGGTCTGCGCGACCATCGGCTGGGGCGGGTAGGCCTCCGGTCCCGGCCAGCCGGGGACGACTTCGAGTTGCCCGAGGTAACCGAAGTCCAGGAGGGAGGTGTCGGAGACGGTCGCGTCGTCGGACCCGCGCACCCAGAGCACGGGAGGCTTGGGCTTCACGCGGGCGAAGGCGCTCAGATCACAGTACCTGGGTGAGATGGCGTTGTTCATGCCCCTCGCGCCGGGCGCCACCCCCGGCCAGTTCTCGGAGCCGGTCGCGTCTCCGGGGTAGTTGTCGTCGCCGACCTTCGTGGAGAGCATCGAAGAGAGGTAAACCTCCTCCCGCTCTTCAGGCGCCCTGAACGGCGGCTTGAAGTAGAACGCGTTCATCACGTTGCGGGGGGAGCTCGGGTCCTCCCCGCCCCGGTCGCCCTCCGACAGCCGCCTCGCGAACTCGGGGTTGGCCGTGCCGCCGCCAGACCCCGCATGATCCGGCCAGCACGGGGTCCCGGCAACGTCCTTCGTCCCCCCGAACCCGTAGGGAGACATCGGGTTGACGAGGGTCAGCGACGCTACCCCTTCCGGCTCGTCCATGGCGTACTGCATAGCGACGGCGCCGCCCACCGACCACCCCACCAGGTGGATCCTCCCCAACCCCAGGGCGCTCGCGAGCGCCCGGAGGTCCTCGGAGAAATCTCGCAGGCCGCGGGTCGCGTTCAGAGGCTTCGTCTCGGAGTCGCCGAAACCCCGGAGGTCCGGGGCGACGCCCCTGTACCGCGCCGGGAGCGCCGCTAAAGTGTCCTCGAAGAAGCGGGACGAGGAGACGTTGCCGTGGACGAAGAGCACCGGCTCGCCGTCCACACCGGGACCGCTCTGCAGGATGTGCGTCGTCAGCCGGGCCGTCTCCACCGTCCTCGCGCTCACGCCCTCGATAAGGCCCATCACGCCTCCACCAGCACCACGTCGCCCTGGCCGCCGGAGCAGATCGCCGCGAGCCCCCGTCCGCCACCCATGCGCTGCAGCCCGTAGAGGAGCGTCATCAGGATGCGCGCGCCGGAGGCCCCGATCGGGTGCCCGAGGGCGACCGCGCCGCCGCTCGTGTTCACGATCTCGGGATCCACACCGAGCACGCGCGTGGAGTGGATCGCGACCTCCGCGAACGCCTCGTTGATCTCCACGAGGTCGAGGTCCTCTGCCTTCCACCCGGCCTTCTCCAGCGCGAGCTTCCCGGAGGCGCCCGGCACGGTCAAGAGGTCCGGCGGCCCCTCGACGACCCTGGCGTGAGCCACGATGGTCCCCAGAGGCTCCAGACCCCGCCGCTCGGCGAAGGACTCGCTCGCGAACACCAGAGCACTCGCCCCGTCGGTCACGCCCGGCGCGTTCCCGGTGGTCACGGTGCCGCCCTCGTCGAGCGGCTTGAGGGCCGCGAGCTTCTCCAGGGAGGTGTCGGGGCGGATAGGCTCGTCAGTCTCGACGTAGCTGGTCCGGCCCTTTTTGCCGGGGACTTTGACGCCGACGATCTCCTCGGCCAGCCTGCCCTCGTCGGTGGCGGTAGCGGCGCGCTGGTGGCTCCGCAAGGACCACTCGTCTTGCTCCTCGCGCGAGATGCCGTACTTGCGCGCCCCGTCGGTGCCGAAGCGGATCACGTTGACGTGCTCGAAGGCGTCGAGGAGGCCGTCGTGCATCATGGCGTCGGTCATCGCCGCGTCGCCCATGCGCGCGCCCCAGCGCGCCTTCTGCAAGAGGTACGGGGCGTTCGACATGCTCTCTCCATGCCGCCGGCGAGGACGACGTCGTAGTTCCCCGCCCGGATCATGGTCTCGGAGAGCGTCGCGCTCCTTATGCCAGAGGCGCACACCTGGTTCAACGTCTCGGTAGTAAGATCAAAGGGCAACCCCGCGTGAAAATTGGCCTGCCGCGAGGGGATCTGGCCGATCCCCGCCTGCACGACGATGCCGAAGACGGAGTGGTCTATCTCCCAGTCCTCCACGCCGGAGCGTTCGATGGCCTCCCTTATCGCCGCCCCGCCCAACTCCGGCGTGCTCAAGGGCGAGAGCGCTCCGCCGAACTTGCCGAACGGCGTCCGCGCCGCCCCCAGTATCACCGTACGTTCCATAGCGCTACCTCCGTCTTTGCGTCTCTATGCTTCCCCAGTCTAACCCCTCGGGGGTTTCGTGGCCTGATAGATTAAGATACGGCGCCGGCAAGCATGGATGGGGAAAAGCTCCCGAAAGGAGAAGGAGATGACGGGTATCAAGAGGCGCGCTACCGCGGCCAAGCATCCGCTCGAACCATTGACGGCCGAGGAGATCTCGGCGGCCACGCGGATACTCAAGGCGGAACAGGACCTCGAGGACAGCCACAGGTTCGTCTCGGTCGTCCTGCGGGAGCCTCCGAAAGAGAAGGTCCTGGGCTTCGACAACGGGGAGAACGGGGAACCCGTAGAGCGCGAGGCGTTCGCCATCCTGCTCGACCGCTCGGACGGGAAGGCTTACGAAGCGGTGGTCTCGCTCTCCGAGGGAGCGGTCAGATCCTTCGAGCACGTCCCCGGCGTGCAGCCGCAGGTCATCCTGGACGAGGTCTTCGAGTGCGAGGAGATCGTCCAGGAGAGCCCCGAGGTCCAGGAGGCCCTGAGAAAGCGCGGCATCGAGGAGTTCGACGGGGTGATGGTGGACCCGTGGTCGGCCGGGCACTACGGGGACGAGGAAGAGGGGCGACTCCTGAGGGGCCTCGTCTGGATCAAGCAGGGCGGCCCCGACGACAACGGCTACGCCCACCCGGTAGAGAACCTCGTCGTCTACGTGAACACCAACGAGGGCAGGGTCGCCAGGGTCGAGGACTACGGGGTGGTGCCCGTCCCGCAGCAGCCGGGCAACTACACCCCTGACGCCGTCGGCGAGCTGCGCACCGGCCTCAAGCCCTTCGAGATCACGCAACCAGAGGGCGTCTCCTTCGAGGTGGACGGCCACGAGGTCAGGTGGCAGAAGTGGCGCTTCCGCATCGGCTTCACGCCTCGGGAGGGCCTCGTGCTCTACGCCGTCGGCTACGAGGACGACGGGAGAGTGCGTCCGATCCTTTACCGGGCCTCCCTCTCGGAGATGGTCGTACCGTATGGAGACCCCGCCCCCGTACACCGCCGCAAGAACGCCTTCGACGCGGGCGAGTACAATATCGGCACGCTCGCCAACCCCCTCGAGCTGGGGTGCGACTGCCTCGGCGAGATCCGCTACTTCGACGCCGTCATGTCCGACACCAGCGGCGAGCCGTACGCCATAAAGAACGCCGTGTGCATGCACGAGGAGGACTTCGGCCTGCTGTGGAAGCACACGGACTTCCGCACCGAAAAGGTGGAGGTGAGGCGCTCCAGGCGGCTCGTGGTCTCGTTTATAGCCACGGTCGGCAACTACGAGTACGGCTTCTTCTGGTACATGTACCAGGACGGCAACATCGAGTTCGAGGTGAAGCTGACCGGGATCCTGTCCACCGGGGCGGTCGAGCCGGGTGAGAAGCCCAGGTACGGTCAACTCCTCAACCAGGACGGCCTCTACGCCCCGATCCACCAGCACTTCTTCAATGTGCGCCTGGACATGAACATAGACGGGCAGGAGAACACCGTCTACGAGGTGAACACGGAGTCCGCGCCGCCGGGAGACGAGAACCCCGTCGGCAACGCCTTCTACACCGAGGCGACGCCGCTCAGGACGGAGTCCGAGGCCCAGAGGGTCATAGACCCCTTCAAGGCGCGCTACTGGAAGGTAGTGAACCCCTCGGTGGAGAACACCGCGGGCGAGCCCGTAGGCTACAAGCTCGTGCCACACCAGAACGTCCTGCCGTTCGCCCAGCCCGACGCCAGCGTCATAAAGCGCGCCGGCTTCATGACCAGGCACCTGTGGGTGACGCCCCACGACCGGGACGAGATGCACGCCGCGGGCGACTACCCGAACCAGCACCAGGGCGGGGCGGGGCTCCCCGAGTGGACGGGGCAGGACCGCCCCGTCGAGAATACCGACGTCGTCGTCTGGTACACGTTCGGCTCGCACCACGCGGCGCGACTGGAGGACTGGCCGGTCATGCCGGTGCAGTACGCCGGGTTCGCACTGCAGCCGGTCGGCTTCTTCGACCGGAACCCGGCCCTCGACGTGCCGCCGCCCGAGGCAAACGGGCATTGCGGCTACTCCGGATAAGCCGAATGCCGGGCAGCTGACCCGTAACGCCGGTCCCGCGGGGGGCGGATGGCACCTGCCGAGTAGAGCAAGAGGCCCGCCGCGGCGGTAAGGAGCAACGCCGGATTTCGTCCGGTTTGCCCGTACACTGGCCATGCGCGGTAATGGCGTGGGCTGGACTCTGGCGGAGCGCGCCTTCTTTATTCGGGATTTCCTCGAGTTTGCGCTAGTATAGACACGTCTAGAGGTTTGCGAAGTGGGGCCGGCAAGCAGGACAGAGCGAAGACGCAGGGTGGCAGCATGTGCGGTTCGGGAGACACATCTTGAGACTCGTCATGACGCACGGCTACCTGCTGAGCGGCTCGGGGAGCAACGTCTACGTGCAGAACCTCTGCCGCGCGCTTGTAAAGGAGGGGCACGAGGTACACCTGCTCTGCCAGGACCCAGACCCGCTCGCCCACGATTTCATGAACGAACTCTACCGGGCCGGCGAGGGGGGCGCCGCTTTGCTCGGGGAGCAGGAGACGCCCTACCCCGGCCTTTGCGCCGCTTACCGACCCGAGATCGGCGACCTCCTCCCGGTCTACGTCTACGACGACTACCCCGGCTGGCGCGTCAAGACCTTCCTGGACCTCACGCCCGAGGAGTTCGAGGGCTACGTCGAGGGGAACGTCGCGGCGCTAAGGGCCGTGCTGGAGCGCTCGGGGGCGACGGGCGCCGTCACCAACCACTCCCTGCCCGGCCCGGAGATAGCGCGCCGCGCCCTGAAGGGGACCGGCGTCCCGTACGTTAGCATCGTACACGGCAGTTGCCTGCAGTACGCCGTCAGGAAGAGCGAGGCGTACACGGAGGTCGCCCGGCGGGGCCTCTCGGGGGCGAGGAGCATCGTCGCGCTCTCCGACCACAGCGCCGGCACCATCACCGAGGACTTCCCCGCCCTCGCGGGGAGGACCGTCGCCCTCCCCGGCGGTGTGGACACCGACCTCTTCCGCCCCGACGCCCTCGACCGGAGCATCGCCGGGGAGCTGAAGGGCGGCCCCGGCCGCGGCCCCGAACAAAGGGAGCAGCTGCGCGAGGTCGTGAACGGGTTTTCGGAAGGGGGGAGCGCCGGGGAACTCGCGGGCGAGATCGAAGGCATCGCCGCCCTTTACCAGCCGCGCCGGCACGATCGGGACGCCGGGGAGCGGATACGGGCACTTATGGAGGACGACGGCCCCACCGTCCTCTACGTCGGCAAGTTCATCCACTCCAAAGGGGTGCATTCCCTGATCTCTGGTTTCGCCAGGGTACACAGGGAGACGGGGGCGCGCCTGCTCGTGATCGGGTACGGCACCTTCCGCGAAGGGCTCGAAGCCCTCGTTCACGCCCTCTCCACCGGCAACCGCCGCGTACTCCACCTGCTCGCCGGCAACGGACGGCTCTTCGAGGGCGGCCCCGCCTCGCCGATGGAGCACTTCCGTCTCTCCGAGCGGCTCTTGCGGGACGCGGCCGGGATGGAGGAGAACGTGCAGTTCGTTGGGCCGCTCTACCACGCCGAGCTCGCCCGCGTCTTGCCGGCGGCGGACGCGGCGGTCGTCCCCTCTATCTTTCCGGAGACCTTCGGGCTCGTGGCCGCCGAGGCCGCGGCAGCCGGGGTCCCACCCTTCGTCGCCGACCACTCAGGCCTGCGCGAAGCGGGCGGCTACGTCGGTCGGGGCCTCCCCTTCGACCTGCGCGTCAGTCTGGCAAAGCCCGGCGACGACTTCGGGGAGAACCTCGCCGAAGCCCTCGTCCGCTACCTCGCGCTCCCCGAAGAGGAGCGCCGCCGCTGCCGCGAGACGGTGCGCCGCAACAGCGTCGAAAGCCTGGCCTGGGGCGCCCTGGCCGGCCGAATCGCCACTCTCGCCGCGGGTTAAAGCGGTTTGCGGGCAAGATTGACCCTCCGCGAACCGCGCCGTCATCAGTCGGCTCCCCGCAGCCGGTTTCTTGTTGAATGCTGATCGGTCTTGCGGAAAGTCCCAGCTTCTGCGCAAAGCGCTCTAATACCGTTCCGGTCTATTGATGTCATA